>DATLZP010000224.1:0-20475 GCA_035573935.1 Actinomycetota bacterium | reverse complement strand
GCCGGCACGGGAAGCGCCTCCTGTGCCCGACCGAGGACGGTCCCACCCTCCTGGTGCGGTTCGGGATGACCGGGGGGTTCGTCGCGGGGCCGACGGACCCTCCCCACCCCCACGACCGCCTGATCCTCGAGCTGGACCGGGGAGGGCTGCGCTACCGGGACCAACGGAAGCTGGGCGGGGTCTGGCTGGCCCCCGACGAGGAGGAGGCCGCGTCCCTGCTGTCCGGGCTGGGCCCGGACGCCCTCGAGGTGGGGCGGCGGGCGTTCCTCGACCGCCTGTCCCGCCGACGGGGAGGGGTGAAGGCCGCCCTGATGGACCAGGGCTTCGTGGCCGGGGTGGGGAACCTCCTGGCCGACGAGATCCTGTGGCAGGCCGGCCTGCATCCCCGGACCCCGGTGGCCGGGCTCGACCCGGCGGCCCGGGAACGGCTCTACCGCGTGCTCCGGCGGGTCCTCCGGACGGCGGTGGCGCGCTTCGACCACCAGGAGACCCAGCGGCGATGGTTGATCCGCGTCCGCGGGCTGCCGGGGGCCCGCTGCCCCCGGTGCGGGACGGCGCTCGACCGGACCGCCGCCGCAGGGCGGACGACGTACTTCTGCCCGACGTGCCAGCCGCTCAGCGGGCCCCCAGCCGGCGCCCCGCCGACCACGCCCGCTGGAGGAGCGTGACGCCTCCCAGGACGGCGAGCACGGCGAGCGCCGGGAGCAGCCAACCCGGCACGGCGAGGCCCAGGATCAGCACCACGTACCGCTCCAGGCGCTGGAACAGGCCCTCGGAGAGCGGCACCCCGGCCGCCTCCGCCTCCGCCCGGACGTGGCTCACGAGGAGCGTCACGACCAGCGTCACCAGCGCGAGGGCCGCCCCCGTCCGCTCCCCCAGGCCCGAGAGCGACCAGAAGAGGCAGGCGAAGACCACGGTGTCCGACACGCGGTCGAGCACCGAATCGAGGAACGCCCCCGACCGCCGGGCCTCGTTCCGCAGCCGGGCCAGCGACCCGTCCAGCACGTCGAACATGCCGGCAAGCACGAGCAGCGCGGCCGGCAGGAAGCGGTCCCCGCGGAGGATCAGCCCGCCGACCGCCAGGTTCGTCCCGAGCGAGGCCAGCGTGAGCTGCCAGGGTCGGACGCCGGCCCGGAACAGTCCCGCCAGCAGGAGGCGGAAGGGCCAGGCGAACAGGCGCTGCATCATCGGCCCGATCGCGCTCTCGTTCCGCCGGGGCGCCGGCATGTCGCGGACCCGGGGCTCGCAATCCGGCTCCGGCCCGGCGTCCGGACGCGAGGCCTCGCCCGCCGGATCGCCCTCGCCCCGCACCGACCTCACCCCGGTGGGCCGAACGAGACCACCCGGTAGCGGAACGAGCCGCCCGGGGCCTCGTACCGCACCTCCTGGCCGGCCCTGGCGCCGAGGAGGGCCCGGCCGAGGGGCGAGGAGGTGGTGACCGTCCGCACGCCCGAGACCCGTTCCTCGGATGACTCGGCGAGGAGGTACCGTTCCTCCTCCGGCTCCTCGTCGTCCAGGGGGAGGATGGCGACGACCATCCCGGGCCCCACGGCATCGGCCTCCGCCGGGGCGTCCACGATCTCCGGATCCCGGAGCATCCGCTGGAGCTGACGGATCCGAGACTCCATCAGGGCCTGCTCGTTCTTCGCCGCGTCGTACTCGGCGTTCTCGCGGATGTCCCCGTGCTCACGGGCCGCCTTGAGCCGCTCCGCGATCCGGGACCGTCCCGACGTGGTGAGCTCCTCGAGCTCGGCCTTCAGCCGTCGGTAGGCATCGAGCGTGAGGGTGGCCGTCGGCTCCTGGCCCGGCTTCCGCGGCGGCCGGCTCGCCAGCTCCTCCGGGAGGTCTGCCACGTCCCGGGATGGTAGCAACGGCGGCCCGGGGCGGGCGCCGGGTCAGGGAGCCGGCGCCGCCCAGACCCCGTGGGGGCCCGCTCCCACCCGGATCGACCCCACCCGGCGACGGCGATCCGCGTCGTACACGAGCAGCCTGCCGCCGGCGTGATCCGCCACCACGGCCCACCGGCCGTCCGAGGTGATGGCCACGTGGTGCGGTTGGCCGGGGAACCGCAGGCTGCGCAGCACCCGGACCGGGCGGACCGAGAGGACGTAGACGCGGTGCGCCCCGTGGTCCGTGATCCACGCCTCCTCGCCGCCGGGGGTGAAGGCGAGGTGGTGGGCCTCGACCCCCAGCGGGAGCGTGCGCACCAGGCGGGCGCCGTCGAACACGTGCAGGGCCCCCTCCCAGTCGGTCACCCACAGGCGACCGTCGGGAGCGAACAGCAGGTCGTGGGGGCGGGCACCCGTCGAGACGTACCGGAGGAGCCGGCCTCGATCGACGTCCACCACGGCCATGTCGTCGGTCCCCTCGAGGGTCACCCAGGCCCGCCGCCCGCCCGGCGCCACGGCCAGGTCGTGGGGGTCGGCCCGGAGCCCGACGCTGCGGAGCCGACGGCCGCCGAGGCGCACGCGGTCCACCCGGGCGTCCCCCTGGTTCGCCACCACCACGGTCCGGCCGGCCACCTTCACGTCGTGCGGCGCCCCGCCCAGCACGACGAACCGCACCCGGTCCCGGCGGATCAGCGCGATCCGGTCCCAGCCCCACAGGGCCACGGCGACCGTCCCGTCCCCGGCCACCGTGATGTTGTGGGGTCCACCGGGGGTCCGGAAGCGCTCGACGATCCGCTCGGTCCCCACGTCCACCAGGACGGTCCGCCCCGCATCCTCCAGGGCGACCCAGACGCGGTCCGTCGCCGGCCCCCCGGGCGTGGAGCCGACCCCCGAGGGCGGGGGCGCGGCGGAGGGGGTGGGGGAGGTCCGCGGGCTCCCGGGCTCCTCCTTCCCGGCCGCCGCCGGCCCCCCCGGACCCGTGCAGGAGAGCCCGACGGTCGCCAGGACGACCAGGAGCATCCACCGCGGTGCCCTCACACCGGAGCCGACCGGCTGGAGGGCGCGATGGTTCCGGCCGCCCGGCGCCTACCGCTCGGCGAGGAACACGTTCTTGACCTCGGTGTAGAGCTGGACGGCGTGCATCCCCATCTCCCGGCCGATCCCGCTCCGCTTGAAGCCGCCGAACGGCGCCTCCATGTGGACGCTCCGGCTGGCGTTCACCGACAGGACGCCGGTGCGCACGCCCTTCGCCACGCGGATCGCCCGGCCCAGGTCCCGCGTCCAGATCGACCCGGACAGGCCGTAGATCGTGTCGTTCGCCATCCGGACCGCCTCCTCCTCCCCGTCGAAGGGGATCACGCAGGCCACCGGGCCGAAGATCTCCTCCTGCGCCACCCGCCACCCGTTGTCCACGTCCGCCAGGATCGCCGGCCGCAGGTAGAAGCCGTCGCGGAGGGGAGCGTCGTCGGGGACGCGCCCCCCGGTGACGAGCCGGGCCCCCTCCTCCAGGCCGAGCTCGAGGTAGGAGAGCGAGGTCTCGCGCTGCTGCGCGGAGATCATCGGGCCGAGCTCGGTGGCCTCCTCCAGGGGCGGGCCGAGGCGGAGCTCCTCCGTCCGCTTCGCCAGTCGCTCGACGTACTCGTCGTAGATCGGGCGCTCCACGAGGATCCGGGAGCGCGAGCAGCAGTCCTGGCCGGTGTTCTCGAACGAGGCCCAGACCGAGCGCTCGACGCACTCGTCGAGGTCCGCGTCGGCGAAGACGATGCTCGCCGACTTCCCGCCGAGCTCCAGGGACACCCGGGCGATGCGCTCGGCGCAGGCCTGCATGATCCGGGACCCCACGGCCGTCGAGCCGGTGAAGCTCACCTTCGCCACCCGGGGGTCGGTGACGAGCGCGTTCCCCACGGTCGGGCCGTCGCCGGGCAGCACGCTGATCGTCTCGGGCGGCAGCCCCGCCTCGACCAGGAGGTCGGCCAGCATGAGCACCGACAGCGGAGTGAACGTGGCCGGCTTCACCACGATCGGGTTCCCGCAGGCCAGCGCGGGACCGATCTTCCAGGAGGAGATCAGCAGCGGGTAGTTCCACGGGGTGATCAGCGCGCAGACCCCGACCGGCTCCCGGAGCGTCACGTCGAGGCCGGGATCCTGGACCGGGACCGTCTCGCCGAGGATCTTGTTCGCCGCCCCGCCCCAGTACTCCAGCACGTCGGCGACGGTTCCCATCTCCCACCGGGCCCCGGTGATCGGCTTCCCGGCGTTCCGGGCCTCCACCGCGGCGAACGCCTCGAGCCGCTCCCGGAGCAAGGCGGCGGCCCGGATCAGCACCCGCCCCCGCTCCGTGGCGCTGATCCGCCTCCAGGCCCCCTCCTCGAAGGCCCGATCGGCGATCGCCACCGCCCGGCGGGCGTCCTCCTCGCCGGCCTCCGCCACGACGGCCATCGGGCGGCCGGTGGCGGGCTCGATCACCTCCGACGTCGCGCCGTCCGCGGCCGGCACCCGTTCCCCGCCCAGCACCAGCATCTCGGTCTCCATCGCTCCACCTCCCGGTCGACGTCGCGATGATAGGCGGAGCCCACGGCCGGCCCCCGGGCGGGACCTACGTCGTTCCTACGATGGACCGATCCCGTCCGGGAGGGCTAGCCTGGGAACGGCTCAGGCGCTGCCATGGGCATCTCCGGTCGGCCCCGAGCACCGCCGCCCCGCACCCGTCCCCCTCGCCGGGGGAGCCCCCGGGGGAGCCCGTCTCGGCCATCGGGAGCGGCACCCCGGCCCCCCCCGGGAGGAGGGCCGGGCACGGTGACGCTGCAACCCATGGTCGTCGGCGCGTTCGACGGGCGCCCCGAGACACGGTGCCCGGGGACGGCGACCAGGGCCTCCAGGACACGGCCTCGTCGGGCGGGATCGCGATGCGCTGACGCCGGGTCGACGACCGATGGGAGGTCGTGAGATGGATCGACGGACGTTCCTCAGGAGGGCGGGTCTGGGTTCGATCGCGGTCGCCTCGGCCCCGGGGGTGGTCGGCGCGCTGGCCACCCCGGCCCGGGCCGACGACGGGTTCAGGTTCCGCTTCGTCGCCCTGGCCACGGCGGGGGACATCGAGGGGGTCCAGCACCGGCTGATCATCCACGGGAACGGGCGGTTCGACGACTCGAGCATCCGCGGGTTCGGGACGTGGGCGCACATCAACCTGGCGGATCCCGATCCGGCGACGAACGTCCTGGCGTCCGGCAAGTGGAGGCCCACGAACCTCGTGCGCTTCGACCTGGAGGGCATCTACGCGGAGGTCCTCGCCGCGGGCGTCCTGGAGACGGAGGTCTTCCTGAAGCGCGTGTTCCCCGAGCCGGGCACCTTCGAGGGGACGCTCACGGTGGTGTGCGACATCCCGCCGGGGGGCCTCGACGCTCCGGGCAACGCGGGGATCGTCCTCTCGATCGACGGGGCTCCGGTGGGGCCGTTCACGCAGCTCGCTGGGCTGACGATCTTCGTCCCCCCGCTCGACGACTGACCGCGCGGGATCCGGACCGGTCGACCGCGGAGGAGCCGGACCGGGCGGACGCCCGGCCGCCCGGTCCGGTTGACGGCGTTCGCCCTCGCTCCGTACCGTCCGCCCCATGGAGCTCGCTCCCCGGATGGCACGCCTCGGCACGGAGTCCGCCTTCGAGGTCCTGGCCCGGGCCCGGGCCCTGGAGACGACGGGGCGGGAGGTGATCCACCTCCAGATCGGGGAGCCCGACTTCGACACCCCGGAGCACATCCGCCAGGCGGCCAAGGAGGCCCTGGACCGGGGGGAGACGCACTACGTCCCGGCCCCGGGGATCCCGGCGCTGCGGGAGGCGGTCGCGGCGTTCCTGGAGCGAACCGGGCGGCTCCGCACGACGCCGGACCGGGTGATCGTCACCCCCGGGGCGAAGCCGGTCATGTTCTTCACGATCCTCGCGCTCTGCGAGGAGGGCGACGAGGTGATCCACCCCGACCCGGGGTTCCCGATGTACGAGTCGATCACCGCGTTCGCCGGGGCTCGGCCCGTCCCCCTCCCCCTCCGGGAGGACCGCGGCTTCCGCTTCGACCCCGACGAGCTCCGGTCGCTGGTCACGGATCGGACGAAGCTGCTCATCCTGTCGTTCCCTCACAACCCCTGCGGGAGCGCCCTCACGCCGGAGGACGCCGAGGCCGTGGCCGAGGTGGCGATGCGGCACGACCTCGTGGTCCTCTCCGACGAGGTGTACTGGGCGATCGGCTACGACCGGCCGCACGTGAGCATCCTCCAGGTCGACGGGATGGCGGACCGCACGGTGCTCCTGGACGGGTGGTCGAAGACCTTCGCAATGACCGGCTGGCGGCTGGGCTTCGGCGTGTTCCCGCCGGCCCTGGTGGAGCCGGTGACCCGCCTCGTGATCAACGCCGTCTCCTGCACCGCGGCCTTCAGCCAGCACGCGGCGATCGCCGCCCTCACCGGCCCGTGGGAGCCCGTGGAACGGATGGTGGCCGAGTTCCGGCGCCGCCGCGACGTGATCGTGGACGGGTTGAACCGGATCCCCGGGATCTCCTGCCGCCGACCGGACGGCGCGTTCTACGTGTTCCCGAGCGTCCGGGGACTCGGCGTGCCGTCGAAGCGGGTCGAGGAGCACCTCCTCGAGGAGGCCGGCGTGGCCTGCCTGTCGGGGACAGCCTTCGGCGGGCAGGGCGAGGGGTACCTCCGCCTGTCGTACGCGAACTCCGTGGAGAACATCGAGCGGGCCCTGAAGGCGATCGAGGCGGCGCTGCCCGAGCTCCCCCGTGCCTGAGCGGCCCTCGGTCCTCGTGACCCGGACGGTCCCCGAGCCCGTCCTGGAGCGGCTCCGGGAGCGGTGCGAGGTGGACGTCTACGAGAGCGGATGGGCGATCCCCCGGGAGGAGCTGCTCCGGCGGGTGGCGGGGCGGGACGGCCTCCTGGCCCTCCTCACGGAGCGGGTCGACGCCGAGCTGCTCGACGCGGCCGGTCCCCGGCTCCGGATCGTGGCCAACTACGCCGTCGGCTACGACAACGTGGACGTCGAGGAGTGCACGAGGCGCGGCGTCCTGGTCTCGAACACGCCCGACGTGCTGACCGAGACCACCGCCGACCTGGCGTGGGCGCTGATCCTGGCCGCGGCCCGCCGGGTGGCCGAGGGCGACCGTTTCCTCCGCTCCCGGAGGCGGTGGATCTGGGGGCCCCTCATGATGCTCGGCCAGGACGTCCACGGGAAGGTCCTGGGGGTCGTGGGGTTCGGGCGGATCGGCCGGGCGGTGGCCCGCCGGGCCGCCGGGTTCGGGATGCGCGTGCGCTACCACTCGCGGACGCGGGCCCCGGAGGAGGTGGAACGGGAGCTGGGAGCGGAGCGGCGGTCGCTCGAGGAGCTCCTGGCGGAGGCGGACGTGGTGTCCCTGCACTGTGCGCTGACCCCGGAGACCCACCACCTGATCGGGGCCGAGGAGCTCCGGATGATGAAGCCGACCGCCATCCTCGTGAACACCGCCCGGGGCCCGGTGGTGGACGAGGCCGCCCTGGCCGAGGCCCTGGCGCGGGGGGAGATCCTGGCCGCCGGGCTCGACGTCTTCGAGCGGGAGCCGGAGGTCCACCCCCGGCTCCTCGAGCTCGACAACGTCGTGCTCGTCCCCCACCTGGGGAGCGCCACGGTGGAGACCCGCGTGGCGATGGGGATGGTGGCCGTGGACAACCTGCTCGCGGCCTTCGAGGGGCGGCGGCCGCCCACGCTCGTGAACCCGGAGGCCTGGGATCGCGCGCACCGCGGCTGACGGGTCGGTGGGGGAAGGAGGGCAGATGCGCCTGGAGGGGAAGGTGGCCCTGGTCACCGGGGCCGGCAGCGGGATCGGGAAGCTCACGGCGCTCACGTTCGCCCGTGAGGGGGCCCGGGTCGTCGTCGCCGACGTGGCGGACGACCCCGGGGCGGCCACGGTCGAGGAGGTGCGGGCGGGCGGCGGGGAGGCCGAGTACGTGCACTGCGACGTCTCGAGCCCGGAGGAGGTCGAGGCGATGGTGGCCTTCGCGGTGGGGCGCTTCGGCCGCCTCGACGTGATGATGAACAACGCCGGGATCTTCCACGCCCGCGACGGGTCGGTGATCGACACCGACGAGGAGACCTGGGACCGGACGATCGCCATCAACCTGAAGGGCGTGTTCCTGGGCTCCAAGTACGGCGTGCGGGCCATGCTGGACTCGGGCGGGGGATCGCTGATCAACGTGGCGTCGTTCGTGGCCCTGATGGGGGCGGCCGTCCCCCAGATCGCCTACACCGCCTCGAAGGGCGGGGTCCTGGCGATGACGCGGGAGATCGCCGTGGAGTTCGCCCGGCGAGGGATCCGGGCGAACGCGCTCTGTCCCGGCCCCATCGAGACCCCGCTCCTGGCCGAGCTGCTCGCCGACCCGGCGGCCCGGGAGCGGCGCCTGGTGCACATCCCGATCGGACGGTTCGGCCGGGGCCAGGAGATCGCGAACGCCGCCCTGTGGCTGGCCTCCGACGAGTCGTCGCTGATGACCGGGGCCGCCCTGGTGGTGGACGGAGGCGTCACGGCCGCCTACATCACGCCCGAGTAGGCCCCTCCACCGAACACCGGGCCGCGTACGATGGCCCGGTGGCCACGGCGGGATTCGTCCCCGCGGTGCCAGGAGGTGGGTTCGATCCCGGCCCCCTCCTCTGGGTGGCGTTCGCGTTCCTGGCCGGCCGATGGCTCGGGCTGGCCTGGTCCCGGAGGACGGCCGGACCCCTCCTGGCGCTGGGGCTCCTGATCGGCCTGGTCGGGGACCGGTGGGGGGCGGTCCCCGCCGCGGCGGCCTGCCTCGCGCTCCTCCTCCCCGCGGCCTCCCTGGGCCGCCCCCCCGCCTCCCCCCGGTCCCCGGGCCGCCCGCATTGACAGGCGGAGGCCGACTGTGGCGAGATACGCGCCAACGGGCTCCGTGTCCCGAGCAAGTGCCCGCCGCTCGCTCGGGCCGACTCGACCCAGGGGGGAGGTGTCGCGTTGGCTGAGGAACGGCGACTGAGGGTGGGCTCCGTCGTCTACGAGGAGGTGGACGAGGAGTACTTCCGGCGGCGGGGGCTCCGTCGCTACGCGAACGCCCTGGCGCTGTGGGCGCTGGGGGTGGGAGCGGTCATCTCGGGCGACTTCTACGGGTGGAACTTCGGCCTGTCCACGGCCGGGTTCGGGGGCCTGCTGATCGCGACGATCATCATCGCGGTGATGTACTACGGCCTCTGCTACAGCATCGCGGAGATGTCGCCGGCCCTCCCCCACACCGGGGGCGCGTACTCGTTCGCGCGATCGGCGATGGGGCCGTGGGGCGGGTTCCTCACGGGCCTGGCCGAGAACATGGAGTACGTCATCACCCCGGCCGTGGTGGTGGGGGCGATGGGGCTGCTGATGCAGTCGCTCGTGATCGAGGGGCTGAACATCGGCGGCCGGATCGTGGAGGGCGCCGCGGTGAACGTGCCGTGGTGGAACAGCGAGCCGTTCTGGTGGGCCGTCTTCTACGTGATCTTCGTCGGGATCAACATCGCCGGGATCGAGGCCACGATGCGGTTCACCGTGGCCATCACGCTCCTGGCCCTCGCCATCCTGGGGATCTTCTGGGTCGCCGCCCTCGTGAGCGGGAAGTTCGACCCCTCGCTCTGGTTCAACATCCCGGCGAACTGGGACGGCGACCCGGCGACGCTCCTGAGCGGAGGCGGTGGTCCCTTCCTGCCCTTCGGTATCAGCGGGGTCCTGAAGGCCCTGCCGTTCGCGATCTGGTTCTACCTGGCGATCGAGGAGATCCCGCTCGCGGCCGAGGAGTCGATGGACCCCCGGCGGGACGTCCCCAAGGGCACGATCTGGGGGATGCACACCCTCGTGCTCACCGGCGCCCTGACGTTCCTGCTCAACAGCGGGGTCGACGGGGGGGCCGGGGTGATCGGGATCTCCGGCACGCCGCTGTTCGACGGGTTCAAGGGGATCTTCGGGGAGGGCTTCGCCGCCGAGCTCCTCGCCCTGTTCGGGCTGATCGGGCTGATCGCCAGCTTCTTCACGATCATCTACGCATACGGGCGGAACACGTACTCGCTCTCCCGGGCCGGGTACTTCCCGAAGTTCCTCTCGATCACCCACGGGGAGCGCAAGACGCCCCACGTGGCGTTGATCGCCGGGGCCGTGGCCGGCTACCTCGTCGCGTTCCTCGTCTGGTACCTGGCCCGCCAGGGCGGCACCGCGGCCGCGCAGGTCGTCGCCGCGCTCCTGTACATGGCGGTGTTCGGCGCGGTGATCTCCTACACGCTCCAGTGCCTGTCGTTCATCCTGCTGCGGCAGCGGATGCCGCATATCCGGCGGCCCTACCTCAGCAAGTGGGGGGTCCCGGGAGCGGCGATCGCGGGCGTGATCGCGGTGATCTCGCTCGTCGCGATGTTCACGAACGCCGACTACCGGCCGGGGCTGTACGGGACCGCCGTGTACTACCTGCTCGGCGTGGTCTATTTCGCGATCGCCGGTCGACACCGGCTCGTGCTCTCCCCGGAGGAGGAGTTCGCCCTGACGAAGGGGGAGCGGGGGATCCCTGAGGAGGAGGGCTTCGTGGCGACGCGGGCGGAGCAGGAGGCGATCCTCCGGGGCGAGGACGCCGCCGGCGACCCCTCGCCGCCGCCGGGCAGCTAGTCGGGAGGTTCGGCGCGCGAGCGCGGCGGCCATCGCGCCGCCGCGCTCGTCCGTCCCGGGGACCAGGGAGGTGGATCGGTTGGCAGGGAACCTCGACGTGAAGACCCTGGAGGAGCTGGCCAAGGAGGGTGAGATCGACACGGTCCTGTGCATGTTCACGGACCTCCAGGGCCGCTTCATGGGCAAACGCGTGATGCCGGAGTTCTTCCTCCAGGAGATCCTGGGCGAGGAGGGGCTGCACGCCTGCCTCTACCTCCTGGCGATCGACATGGAGATGGAGCCGCTCCCCGGGTACGAGTACGCGAGCTGGGAGACGGGCTACGGCGACTTCCGGATGGTCCCGGACCTGGCGACGCTCCGCACGGTGCCGTGGATCGAGAAGACGGCCATGGTGATCTGCGACATCGCGGACGAGCACACCGGCGAGCCGGTGGAGGTGGCTCCCCGCCAGATCCTGAAGCGGCAGATCGAGCGGGCGAGGGAGCGCGGCTACACGTTCAAGTGCGGCTCGGAGCTCGAGTTCTACCTGTTCAAGGAGTCCTTCGAGGAAGCGGCGGCGAAGCGCTACCAGGACCTCCACCCCTCCTCGTCGTACATCATGGACTACCACATGCTCCAGACGACGAAGGACGAGTGGCTGATCCGCCAGATCCGCAACGCGATGAACGCCGCGGCGATCCCCGTGGAGTTCTCCAAGGGCGAGTTCGGACGGGGACAGCACGAGATCAACCTGGTGTACGACGAGGCCCTCGAGGCCGCCGACCGCCACGCGCTCTACAAGCACGGGGTGAAGGAGATCGCGGCGTTGAACGGCGCGGCCGTCACCTTCATGGCGAAGTGGACGATGGCCGAGGCCGGCTCCTCGTGCCACCTCCACACGAGCATCTGGAACGAGGACGGGTCCGAGCCGCTGATGTGGCAGGACGACGGGTCCCACCACATGTCGGAGACGTTCCGCTACGCGCTCGGCGGGTTGATGTCCACGGCCCGGGAGATGGCGTGGATGTACGCGCCGTTCGTGAACTCGTACAAGCGCTACCAGCTGGGCTCGTGGGCCCCCACGGCGATCGTGTGGAGCCACGACAACCGGACGTGCGGGTTCCGGGTCGTCGGGGAGCACAAGAGCTACCGGGTCGAGTCGCGCCTGCCGGGGGCGGACATGAACCCGTACCTGGGCTACGCGGCGACCATCGCCTCGGCCCTGCACGGGATCGAGAACCGGATCGAGGCCCCACCGATCTTCGAGGGGAACGCCTACGAGGCGAAGGACGTCCCCCGGGTCCCCACCTCGCTGCACGAGGCGGTGGACGCGCTGTCGAGGAGCGAGGTGGCCCGGGAGGCGTTCGGCGACTTCGTGTTCAAGCACCTGGTGAACACGGCGGCCCAGGAACAGATCATCTTCGACAACAACGTCGTGACGGACTGGGAACTCGAGCGCTACTTCGAGCGGGGGTGAGCCGCCCGGTCCGGGATCGGCGGAGGGGGCGCCGACGGGTCCGGCGCCCCCTCCCCCCGGCCGGCGGCGGACGCCCGCCGTCCGCCGCCGCGGGCCCTACGCCATCGCGAACACCGGCTTCAGCGCCTCGTACGTCCGCCGGTACCGCTCGT
The DNA here is from genome assembly GCA_035573935.1 of Actinomycetota bacterium. GTDB lineage: Bacteria > Actinomycetota > UBA4738 > UBA4738 > HRBIN12 > DATLZM01. The sequence continues at coordinate 8,320 of DATLZP010000224.1, read as the reverse complement.
AGGCCTCGTCGTAGGCCGCCTTCACCGAGGAATCCGGTTCGTGCTGCTCCGGCCGGTAGGAGACGAAGGCGGCCACCGCGCTCGCCACGTCCGGGTGGACGCCCCCGGCCACCGCGGCCAGGATGGCCGCGCCGGTGGCGGTGGTCTCCACGCTCGTGGGCACCCGGACCGGGAGGCCGGTCACATCGGCCTTGATCTGACGCCACAGCGCGCCCTTCGCACCGCCCCCGACGATCGTGAGCCGGCGGACCTCGAGGCCCGCGTTCCGCATCGCCTCCAGGATGTCGCGGAGGGCGAACGCGCTCCCCTCCAGGATGGCCCGCGTCATGTGGGCCCGCGTGTGGGCCAGCGTGAGCCCCGAGAACACGCCCCGGGCGCTGCCGTTCCACTCCGGCGCCATCGCACCCTGCATGCAGGGGAGGAAGACGAGCCCCTCCGCACCGGGCGGCACCTCCGCCGCCGGCCGGCAGAGCAGGTCGTACGCGTCCCCCTCCCCCCGGGCCTCCGCGTCGCGCTCGAGCGGCCCGAAGTGGTCGCGCCACCACCGGAGGTTCCCCCCGGAGACGAAGCCCGGGTTCTCGAGGAGCCACGCGGCGGGGTCGGCGTGGGGGTGGCACTCCACGAGCATCGTGGGGTCCTCCCGGGGGGCATCGGACGCCGCGCAGACCGGCTCGGCCGTGCCGACGACGTCGCAGACCTCCCCCGGCTCGAACACCCCGGCCCCCAGCGTGGCCGCCATCTCGTCGCCGCAGCCCACCCCCACCAGGGTCCCCTTCGACAGCCCGGTGGCCTCGGCGAACGCCTCCGTCACGGTTCCCACCGGCTCGGTGGCCGGCCGGACCTCCGGCAGGAGGTCCTCGGGCAGGTCCACGGCGGCGAGCGCCTCGGACGACCACCGCCGGGTCCGGGGGTCGAGCACGGCGAACGAGGAGGCGTTCGAGGGGTCGATGGCCACGACGCCCGCGACCTCCCGGAGGACGTACGTGCCCGGCGCCATCAGCGCGCCCACCCGGGCCCAGAGCTCGGGCTCCTCGTCCCGGACCCAGAGCGCCTTGAACACGGCGTGGGAGGAGTCGAGGTTCGCCCCCACCGCCCGGTAGAAGTCCCGGGGGGAGATCCGCTCCGCCACCCGGGCCGCCTGGGCCTCGGCCCGGCGGTCCATCCAGATCATCGCCGGACGGAGCGGACGGCCGCTCCGGTCGCAGACCACCATCCCATCGAGCTGTGAGCCGAACGAGATCCCCTTCACCGCGTCCGGGCCCTCCGGCACGTGCCCCAGCACCGCACGGACGCCGACCACGATCGCCGGGAGCCACGCGTCCGGGTCCTGCTCCGCCGCGCCGGGGAAGGGGAACGAGAGGTCGTAGCCCTGGTAGGAGGAGGCCACCAGCGTCCCGTCGGCCGCGTACAGGGCGGTGTTCGTGCCCTGGCTGCCCACGTCGCAGCCGATCACGTACGGCCCGGCGGTCACGGCTCGATCACCACCTTCAGGCCGGCCCCGGACCGGATGGCCTCGAACCCCTCCCCGATCCGCTCGAGCGGCAGGCGGTGGGTGACCACGCCGGCCAGCTGATCGCGCCGGCGGGCCAGGTACCCCATCGTGATCCGGTACTGGCGGTGCGTGGCGCCGTAGGCCCCCAGGATGGCCAGCTCCTTGTAGTGGAGCTGGTTCATGTCGAGGGGGCTCACGGGATCGTGTTTGGGCAGGCCGGCGAAGTACACGACCCGGGCCCGCTTGGACGCCATCTCCAGCGCCGCCTGCTGCGCCTGCTTCGAGGGAGCGGCCACGCAGACCCGGGACGCGCCCACCCCCCCGGTGCGCTCCAGGACCGCCTGGACGCCGTTGTCCTCGCCCCCCACCCAGGCGTCGTCCACGAACCCCCCCACGACCGAGAGCGCGAGATCGAGGCGGGGCCGGGAGACGTCGATGAGGAACACGCGGCTCGCCCCGCGGTCGCGGCAGAGCAACGTCTGCCAGCACCCGATGGGCCCGGACCCCAGGATCACCACGGTGTCCCCCAGCTGCACGTCGAGCATCTCCACGCCGTTCAGGGCGCAGGCGAACGGATCGGCCACCGTGGCCAGGAACGAGGGGAGATCCTCGGGGATCGGCATCAGGTTCTTCGTCGCGATCGGCGGCACCGCCGCCCGGTCGGCGTACGCGCCGGGGAACGGGTCGTACCCGTAGAGCAGGTGGCGCTGGCACAGGTTCTGGAGCCCGTCCACGCACCACCGGCACTCCCCGCAGGTGAGGATGGAACCGAGGAACACCCGGTCCCCCTTCTGCACGCCCGGCGGGAGGTCGGCGTCGGGCCCCACCTCCTCCAGCACGCCGACCGGCTCGTGCCCCAGGACCCAGGGGGCCGGCGCCCGGGGGTCGCCGTTGAAGAACGTCCGGGCATCGGTCCCGCAGATCCCGCAGGCCTCCACGGCGAGGATGGCGCCGGCCGGGTCCAACGTGGGCTCGTCGGCCTCCCGGACCTCGACGGCGCCTACCCCCGTCATGAACGCCGCCCTCACGGCCCACCTCCCAGCTCGTCCTGGAGCGCGGCGTGGGCCTTCTCCGCCGTCCACCGCTCCCGGATCACCCGGGAGAGGGCGCGGGTGATGGCCTCGGGGTTCGGGTGCATGAAGATGTTGCGCCCCACGGAGCACCCGATCGCTCCCGCCGCCACCGCCTGCTCCATCCGCGACAGCAGCTCGAGGTCGTCCAGGCGGGATCCGCCGGCCAGGACGACCGGGATCCCGTTCGCCGCCTCCACGAGCTGCCGGAACGACCCGCCGTCGCCCGGCCAATTCGTCTTCACGACGTCCGCCCCCAGCTCGGCGCAGAGCCGGACGTTCCGCCGGAGGTACTCGACCCCGTGCTCGCCGGCCAGGTCCTCGGTCGTCGCGTACGTGGTCGGCCACTCGGCCTCGGCGATGAACGGCATCCCGAGCTCCGCGCAGGCCCGACCCACGCCGGCCAGGATCCGGATCATCCCGGCCTCGGACCCGCCCCCCAGCGCCACGTAGAGGACCACCGCGTCGGCCCCGAGCCGGACCGCCTCCTCGACCTCCGCGACCTGCACGATCTCCGGCCGGTCCTGCCCGGGGTTGGCCGAGGCGGAGAGGAGGAGGGCAAGGGCGGTCGTCGGGGAGAACGCGGGGTGGGCCACCCGGATCATCCCCTTGCTCATCATGATCACGTTCGCCCCGCCGGCCACGGCCTCCCGGGTCCGCCGCTCGATGTCGGCCAGCGGCTCCAGGAACGCCGGCGCGGTCATCCCGTGGTCGAGCGCGCAGATCACGGACACGCCGGTCGGGTCGATCACCCGCTTCAACCGCATCGCCTTGCCCACCTGCGCCGTCACGCGAACCTCCTCCCCGGGCCCCGACGGACCACCGTGAACTCGAACGCGTCGGCCAGGTGGTGCTCGTGGGAGGAGAGCACGGGCCGGCCCTCCTCGTCGTAGTCCACCTGGCGGAGGTACAGCAGGAGCGTCCCCGGCGGGACGCGGAGCCGCTCCGCGACGTCGCCCTCCGCCGCCTCGGGGGTGAACGTGGCCACGCCGTGGTGGATCGCGACGCCGAGCTGACGCTCCAACACGTCGTAGATCGACGAGCGCTCCATCCGGCGGAGGAGCGCCCCGGGCGATGGGCCCAGGAGCCTGGCGGGCAGCACGTCCCGGGAGAGCACGACCGGACGGTCGTCCGCGGTCCGGACGCGCTCGATCACGGCCACGTCCTCGCCGGCCTCCAGGAACAGCCGACGGGCCTCGTCCGGGGGCGCCGGCTCGAGCCGGGCCGACGCGTCCTCGAACCCCGGACGCATCCCGGCCCGGCGGATCGCCTCGGTCACCCCGAAGTTCTGATCGAGGTTGTTGGCCACCCGGGGCCGGGCCACGAGGAACGTGCCCGCCCCCCGGGACCGTCGGAGCAGCCCCTCCTCCTCGAGCCCCCGGAGCGCCTCGCGGAGCGTGGCCCGGGAGACGCCCAGCTCCGCGGCGAGCTCCGGCTCCGGCGGCAGGCGGAGCCCCGGGCGGAGCGCCCCCCGGGCGATCCGCCTCTCGAGCGAGCGGCGGACCGCCGCGGCGAGCGGCTGCCGTCGCACCGTACCCCTGGCCACGCGGTCCTCCCCCCGGACGGATGTCGGATTATTTGTCAGACAAATCCGGGCCGTCAAGACGGGGTGTACGCTTCCGGCCCATGGGGCCCGTGCTCCTCGTCGGACATGACAGCTACGAGACGTTCGGGCTGGTCCCCGCGGTCCTGGAGGCGGAGGGACTCCAGGTCCTCCCCCACGACTCCTCGCGGCTCGGGGCCCCGCCCACCGACCCGGCGGGGCTGGGCGGGCTCGTGGTGTTCGGCGGCGTGATGAACGTGGACCAGACCGAGCGGTTCCCCTTCCTGCGGGCCGAGCGCGAGCTCGTCGGGCGGGCCCTCGACCGCGGGGTCCCCTTCCTCGGGATCTGCCTGGGGGCGCAGATGCTGGCGCGGGCGCTGGAGGTGCCCGTGTACCGGGCCCCGGTCCGGGAGATCGGCTTCTCCGTCCTCCACCCCACGGACGCGGCGGCGGACGACCCGCTGGTCTCGGTGTTCCGCGATGGCGACCTGGTCTTCCACTGGCACGAGGACACCTTCGACCTCCCCGACGGCGCCGTCCTGCTGGGGACCGGGGACGAGGTCGAGGTGCAGGCCTTCCGGGTGGGGGATCGGGCCTGGGGGCTGCAGTTCCACCTCGAGATCGACCGGCCGGAGCTCGAGCTGTGGATCGACGTGGCGGGGGCCGAGGGGATCGCCTCCTGGGGCTCCACGCCGGAGCGGCTCCGGGCCCAGGCCGATCGGTTCCTGTCGCTCCAGGAGGCCCGTTCCGGGGAGCTGTTCCGGCGGTTCGCGGCGCTCGTCCTCGGAGGCTGACCGGGGCGCGCCGGGCCGGGGCCCGCCCGGGCCGATCGGGGGATGGGATAGCATCCGCCTGGTCGGACCCGAGGGGGAGGCGATGACGGACCTCAACGTGATCTCGTACCGGCCGGAGCCGGCGGAGTACGCGTGGACGTTCGGCGGCGCGGCGCCCGTCCGCAAGGTGCGTCCCGGGGACGTCCTGGAGCTGTGGACCGACGACTGCTTCGGATCCCGGGTCAGGGGCCCGGACACGCTCGCGTCGCGGGTGATCGAGTGGCCGTACATCAACCCGCAGACCGGGCCCTTCTACGTGGAGGGCGCGGAGCCGGGGGACACGCTCGTCCTCCACTTCGTCTCGATCGAGCCGGCGCGCGACTGGGGCGTCTCCACGACCTTCCCGCTGTTCGGCGCCCTCACCTCGACGACGAGGACCGTGACGCTCCAGGATCCGCTGCCCGAGCTCGTGTGGGTCTACGAGGTGGACCGGGAGCGGCGGACGGTGCGCTACCAGGCCGCCCGGGGCGACGTGTCGCTCGAGCTCCCGCTGGCCCCGATGCACGGCACGGTGGGGGTGGCTCCTCCCAACCTCGAGGTCCGCTCCCCGCTCGTGCCCGATCTCCACGGCGGGAACATGGACACCCCGGAGATGCGGGCCGGGACGACCTGCTACCTCGGGGTCCACGTGGAGGGGGCCCTGTTCTCGATCGGCGACGGCCACTACCGGCAGGGCGAGGGCGAGACGTGCGGGGTGGCCGTGGAGGGAGCGATGGACACGGTGCTGATCGTGGACCTGGTCAAGGGCCGCACCACCCCCTGGCCCCGCCTGGAGGACGACGGGTACGTGATGGTGGCCGGGTCGGCCCGTCCCCTGGAGGATGCCTTCCGGATCGCCCATGGGGACCTCGTGGGCTGGATCGCGGAGGAACACGGCATGGACCGGCTCGACGCCTACCAGCTCGTCACGCAGATCTCCGAGAGCCCGATCGCGAACGTCTGCGACCCGAACTACACGGTGATGGCCAAGGCCCCCAAGCGCCTGCTCCCGGCCGGGGACGCCTACGGGGGCGTCCGGGCCCGCCTGCTGGAGATGGCCGCGGCCTACCGGGCGGAGCGGGGCCTGGGCGAGCCCTCCTGAGTGGGCGGCTCGCGCATGGCGGGCCCGTCCCGCCGGGATCACCCGGGCCGGGGGGACGACATGGTGGGGCCGGAGGGGGTGCGATGACCGAGGTGGAGGAGGTCCGGCTCCCCGGCGTGGGGATCCGGTACGGGTTCGCCACGCACGCCGGGGACCGGGTGGAGGTGGTCGCGCATCGCTCCGGCCGGCGGGAGATCTACGTGGGCCAGCGCGACGACCCGGACGCGTTCCGGGAGGTCCTGGAGCTCGACGACGAGGAGAGCCGGACGCTGGCCGAGCTGCTGGGTGGGTCCCGCGTCACCCGGGAGCTGGCCAAGCTGCGCCAGGCCCTGGAGGGGCTGGCCCTCGACTGGCTGCCGGTGGATCCCGACTCCCCCTACGCGGGACGCACGATCGGGGACACGGCGGCCCGCACGCGCACCGGGGTATCGATCGTGGCCGTGATGCGGGGCGAGGAGGCCCACCCCGCGCCCGGCCCCGACTTCCGGCTCCGGGCCGGCGACACCGTCGTCGTCGTGGGGAGGCCGAGGGACATCGAGCGGCTCGTGGAGATCCTCCACACCGGCTGACCCGGTGCGGGTCCCCCTCCTCCTCGAGCTCGGCGGGATCGTCCTCGGGCTCGCGGTCCTGGCCCGGCTGGCCGGTCGCCTGGGGCTCCCGGCGATCCCCCTGTACCTGCTCGCCGGGCTGGCGTTCGGGGAGGGAGGGCTGCTCCCGCTCGTCACGGCCCAGGCCTTCGTCGAGGCCGGGGCGGAGGTCGGCCTCATCCTGCTGCTGTTCACGCTGGGGCTCGAGTACTCGGCGGCCGAGCTCGTGTCCACGCTCCGCTCGTCGTTCCGGATCGGCGTCCTGAACCTGGCGCTGAACTTCCCGCCGGGGTTCCTGGCCGGGGCGGCGCTGGGGTGGGACCCGGTCGCGGCCGTGGCCCTGGGGGGGGTCACCTACGTCACGTCGTCGGGGATCACGGCCAAGCTGCTCCAGGACCTGGGCCGCATCGGGAACCGCGAGACGCCGGTCGTGCTCTCGCTCCTCGTGATCGAGGACCTCACGATGGCCCTGTACCTCCCGGTCCTGGGCGTCCTCCTCGGTGGGGTCCAGGCGTCGGGCGGGCTCCTGTGGGTCCCGGTGGCCCTGGCCGCGGTGGCCGGGATCCTGGCCCTCGCCCTGCGGGTGGAGGTCGGGCTCTCCCGGATCATCTTCAGCCGCTCGGACGAGGCCCTGCTCCTCTCGCTCCTCGGGTTCGCCCTCCTCATGGCGGGGATCACCCAGATCACCCGAGCCTCGGCGGCCGTCGGTGCGCTCCTCGCGGGGATCGTGCTCTCGGGCCCCGCCGCCCACAACGCCCGGGCCCTCCTCGCGCCCCTCCGGGACCTGTTCGCCGCCATCTTCTTCGCCTTCATCGGGCTGCAGAGCAATCCGGCAGCCGTGGTCTCGGCCCTGGGTCCCGCCCTCCTCCTGGGGGCCGTGGGGGCGGGGACGAAGTTCGCCACCGGGTGGGTCGCCGCCGGGTGGGCCGGGATCGGGCGGCGGGGCCGGAGCCGGGCCGGCGGCGTCCTGATCGCCCGGGGGGAGTTCTCCCTGGCCATCGCCGGGCTCGCCGCGGCGGCCGGCGTGGAGCCCGGGCTGGCCCCCCTGGCGGTGGCCTACGTCCTGGTGCTGGCCGTCACCGGCCCCGTGACCGCCCGGCTGGGGCAGCGGGCGGCGGGGGGTCGGCCGGGCCGGCCTGCCGCCCCCTGACCCCGGCGAGGCGCGGCCCGCTCACCCCTCCACGACGGCCCGGACCCAGCGGATCAGGTCTCGCTCGGTGACGATCCCCACCAGCCGCTCCCCCGAGGTGACGACGAGTCGTCGCACCCCCCGGGCGAGCATCCGCTCGAACGCGTCCTCCACCGCCATCGTGGGCTCCACCGTGACCGCCGGCGACATGACCTCGCCGACGGAGCGGGAGAGGAGCCCGGGATCCTCGAGCAGCCGACGGGTCACGTCGCGCTCGGTCAGGATCCCGACCGGCCGGTCCCCCTCGGCCACCACCACGCAGCCGATGTCGTGCTCGACCATCTGCCGGATCGCCCCTTCCAGCGATCCCTCCGGAGGCACCGTCACGACGACCGCCGTCATGAGGCCTCCGACCGTGTCAGGTGCTCCGCCCATCGACACCCCCTCGTCCCCGCTCAGACGGTGAGGCGCTCCGCCACCTGATCCAGGAAGCCGATCGCCGTCATCGCGAGCGTCTGATCGGGCTCGCTGTCGAGCCACGACAGCAGCTGCTGTCGAGCCCGAACCACCGCGACCCGGGAGCCT
>DATLZP010000223.1:0-6972 GCA_035573935.1 Actinomycetota bacterium | reverse complement strand
CCGCCGGTCGAAGAGCCGGGCGAAGGGGGTCCCGCACACCGCGCAGACCTCGGCCTCGATCGGGTTGCGGTGGTCGCAGACCGGGCAGGGCCAGGCGGCCGGCGCCCGACGGGAGGTGGACCGCGCCTGGGGCACCTCGGTGGGAGCGGGGGCCGCGGCTCGGGCCCCGCCCTGGGGGGCCGCCGACCCGCCGAGCGGCGAGAAGCACTGGCCGCACCATCCGGCGTCCCGGGCCACCAGCGCGCCGCACGTCGGGCAGCGCCGCTCCTCCATCGCTCGGCGGAGCCTACCCCGCCCGACCGGCGTCCTCCCGGAGCCACCCGGCCAGCCGCTCCGCGATCCGGGGCCAGGTGAAGGACCGCTCGACGCGCTCCCGCCCGGCCGCGCCCATGGCCCGGGCCCGGGCCGGATCGGCCAGGAGCCCGGCCACGGCGTCGGCCACGCCCCCCACGTCCCGCCCGTCCACCAGGAGCCCGGTGGCGCCGTCCACCAGGGCCTCCCGGGCCCCCCCGGAGTCGCCGGCCACCACCGGACGCCCGCAGGCCGCGGCCTCCAGGAACACCAGGCCGAAGCCCTCCACCTCCAGCCCGGCCAGGCGGCTCCGGCAGGGCATGGCGAACACGTCGCCCAGCGCGTACGAGCGGGGGAGGTCCGGTTCGGCCACTTCCCCGGCCAGCACGATCCCCTCCCCGGTCCGGCGGGCCAGGGCCTCGAGCCGGGGGCGATCCGGCCCGTCGCCCACGATCACCAGGGCCGCTCCCGGGACCCGCTCCCGGATCCGGGGCATGGCCCGGATCAGGACGTCCTGCCCCTTGCGCCGGACCAGCCTGCTGACGCAGACCACCGTGGGCCGGTCCCCCAGGCCGAACCGGGCCCGGAGGTCGGCGGTGGGGAGGTCCGGGCGGAAGCGCTCCACGTCCACCCCGGGCGTGAGGACCGACACCGGGACCCGCTCCGGGACCGCCGTCCGCACCACCCGGGCCACCGACCGGCCGCACATCACGACGACCCGGGCGGCCCGTCCGGCCACGTACCGGTACAGGGCGTGCGGACCGGAGACCAGGGCCAGCCAGTGGTCGAACCCGTGGGCCCCCAGCACGTAGGGCGTACCCCGCCGGGCCAGCCCGGGGCCGAGGAGGCCGAGCGGCATCGCGTCCCCGAAGAGCACCACCCCGGCGTCCCGGGACCGGACCAGGTCCCGGACCCGGCGGGCCACCCGGGGCGTCGGCCAGAGGAACCCTTCCGGCTCCCGGACGATCTCGTACGGCTCCCCGCGGTCGAACGCTTCCGCCCCCCGCCAGGTCGGGGCATACACGACCACACGGTCCGGGGGGAGCTCCCGGACCAGCCCGTGGAGGAGTCGCTGGATCCCGCCCACCCGGGGCGGGTAGTCGTTCGTCACCAGGAGGGTCGTGGGCAGGTCCATCCGGCCCATCGTCGCAGACCGGCCGGCCCGTAGGCGGGTCGCCCCCCGCGGTCAAGTCGGACGAGCGTCCGACTTGACCGCAGGCCGGCCCTCGGGGGAGGCTTGGCCAGCCGCGGGCAGGTGCCCTGGACCCGGGTCCAGCCCGGGACCGGCCTCGTCCGGCGGCGAGGGCCCCGACCCGAGTGGAGCGTTGCCGTGATCGACGAGCGACTGCTGCAGGTCGACCTGAGGAGCCTCCCCGCCAACCCCGCCCCCCCCGACGTCTGGCAGGACCGAGCCGCCTGCTACGGCGTCGACCCCGACGTGTTCTTCCCCACCTCGGAGGAGGAGGCCGGCCCCGCCCTCGCCTACTGCGCGAGCTGCGGGATCCGACGCGAGTGCCTGGCCTGGGCCCTGAAGAACGGGGAGCGCTACGGCGTGTGGGGCGGGATGACCGAGCAGCAGCGCCGCCGCCTCCACCGATCGGTGGCCTGAGCGCCGCATCCACCTCGCCCCCCCGGGCCCTTGACCATCGAACGGGTGTTCGCTAGTCTCGGCGTCCCCGCGCGGCCCCGGCGGGAGGCGCCGTGCAGCAGGTCGGGGTCCAGGCCGGGCTGGAGGAGGGGATCCCCCTTTCCCGGGTGACGTTCGCCGTCGTGGACCTCGAGACGACCGGCGGCTCCCCCCGAGACTCGGCGATCACCGAGGTGGGGGCGGTGAAGTACCGGGGCGGGCAGCGCCTGGGGGCCTTCCACGCGCTCGTGCACCCGGGCCGTCCCATCCCCCCCTTCATCACCCACCTCACCGGCATCGACGACCGGACCGTGTCCGACGCCCCGCCCCTCGAGTGGGTGCTCCCCGCGCTGCTCGGGTTCCTCGAGGGATGCGTGTTCGTGGCCCACAACGCGCGCTTCGACTTCGGCTTCCTCAACGCCGAGCTGCTCCGCCTCGGCTACGAGCCTCTCCCCCCGCCGCCCGTCTGCACGGCCCGGCTGGCCCGCCGCGTCGTGTGGCCGGACGTGCCCAACGTCCGGTTGGAGACGCTCGCCCGGTACTTCCGCACGACCGCCCGCCCGGCGCACCGGGCGCTCCCCGACGCCGAGGCCTGCGCCGAGGTCCTCCACGGGCTCCTGGACCTGGGCGGCCGCCTGGGGATCCTCACGCTGGGCGACCTCCACCAGGCGGTCCGGGCCCGGGGGCGGCCCCACTTCCACAAGATCCGCCTCACCGATCACCTCCCCCGGGCGGCCGGCGTCTACGTGTTCCGGGGCCGGGACGGCCGCGTGCTCTACGTGGGGAAGTCGCGGGACCTGCGGGCCCGGGCCAAGCGCTACTTCTACGGGGACGATCGGAAGAAGGTCGAGGACCTCCTGGCCCAGACGGCCCGGGTGGAGGGCCTGCCGTGCCGGTCGGAGCTCGAGGCCCTGGCCCTGGAGGCCCGCCTGATCCGCCGCCACGAGCCGACGTTCAACCGCCGGGGGAGGACCTGGCGTCGCCACGCCTACCTCCGCCTCGACCCGGGGGAGGCCTACCCCCGCCTCAAGGTGGTCCGGGAGGTCCGGGGGGCGGGGGCCGTCCTCGGCCCCTTCTCCAGCGCCGCCCAGGCCCGGCTGGCCAAGGAGGCCCTGGAGGAGGTCTTCCCCATCCGCCGCTGCACCCGGGCCATGGGCCGGAGGAGCCGCTCCTCCCCCTGCGCCCTGGCCGACCTGGGCCGCTGCCTGGCCCCCTGCGATGGCCGCATCGACCCCGAGCGCTACGGGGAGCTCGTCCGGATCGTGATCACCTCCCTCTCCTCCCCGGGCGGGCTCCTCGAGGCGCTCGAGGCTCGGATGGGGGCGCTGGCCCGGGCCGAGCGGTTCGAGGAGGCCGCCCTGGCCCGGGACCGGCTCCGGGCGCTGGCGGAGGCCCTGGCCCGGGACCGGCAGGACCGGTGGCTGATCGGGGCCGGCGAGCTCCTGCTCCGGGACCCCGAGGGGCATCGCGTCCGCCTGGTGCGCGGAGCGCCGGTCCGGGAGGGCGAGCCCGTGGAGCCCATCGAGCTCCCCTGCCCCCGGGACCGGGCGATGGAGCTCGCCGCCGTCCGCGGATACCTGGCCCGGGGCCGGGTGACGGTGGAGCGAGCCGACCTCCCCCCGGCCGAGCCGGTGGCCGGTGGCCTGGCGCTACACCGGATCCTCTCCCGCCTCCGGGCGGCGGAGCGGTCCTCCGACCCCGGCCGCTAGACTGGCCCCGTGGAGCGGGCCGTGATCGTGGACGGCGCCCGGACGCCGATCGGCAGGTTCCTGGGGGGCCTGGCGGAGGTCCCCGCCGTGGACCTGGGGGTGGCGGCCGTCCGGGAGGCGCTCCGCCGGGCCGGGGTGGAGCCGGAGCGCGTGGACCAGGTGATCCTGGGCCACGCCCGGCAGGCGGGGAACGGACCCAACCCGGCCCGCCAGGTGGCCTACCGCAGCGGGATCCCCAAGGAGGTCCCGGCCTACACCGTCAACATGGCCTGCGGCTCGGGGATGAAGGCGATCCAGCTGGCGGCCCAGGAGGTGGCCCTGGGCAACGCCCGGGTCGTGGTGGCCGGGGGGATGGAGAGCATGAGCCGGGTGCCGCACCTCTTGGACCGGATGCGGACCGGCTACGGCACGGGGAACGCCCAGGTGGTCGACGCGATGTACCGGGACGGCTTCCTCGACCCGCTCTGCGGGCTCGTGATGGGCGAGACGGCCGAGAACCTGGCCCGGATGTACGGGATCCCCCGCCGCGAGCAGGACGTCCTCGCGCTGGAGTCCCAGCGGAAGGCCGCCCGGGGGAGGGAGGCCCGGGCCGCCGAGATCGTCCCCGTCGAGGTCCCGGGGGGCGGCCGGGTGGCCGAGGACGAGCACCCCCGGCCCGACACCACGCTGGAGAAGCTCGCCGCCCTCCGCCCGGTGTTCGACCCGGAGGGGGGGACCGTGACCGCCGGCAACGCCTCCGGGATCACCGACGGCGCCGCGGCGGTCGTCGTCATGGCGGCCGACGCGGCCCGGGCCGAGGGGAGGGAGCCGCTCGCCACCCTGGTGGACTGGTCGGCCGCGGGGGTGCCTCCGGAGATCATGGGGATCGGGCCGGTCCCCGCCACCCGCCGGATCCTCGATCGGACCGGCCTCACGATGGACGACTTCGACCTGATCGAGCTGAACGAGGCGTTCGCCGCCCAGGTGATCGCGGTGGAACGGGAGCTCAAGTTCGACCGGGAGCGGCTGAACGTGAACGGGGGCGCGATCGCCCTCGGACATCCCATCGGCATGAGCGGGGCCCGGATCACCCTGGCCCTGGCCTACGAGCTCCGCCGCCGGGGCCTCCGCCTGGGCCTGGCCACGCTCTGCGTGTCCGGCGGCCAGGGCCTGTCGCTCGTGCTGGAGCGCGGGGCATGAGCGTCCACGCCGTCGTGCTCATCCAGTGCGAGATCGACGCCATCACCGAGGCCGCCCAGGCCATCGCGGAGCTCCCCGGCGTCTCCGAGGTGTACTCCGTGGCCGGCGAGTTCGACCTGGTGGCGGTGGTGCGGGTGGCCGAGCACGAGGACCTGGCCCGCGTGATCCCCGGCGGGATCGCCAAGGTCGACGGGGTGGAGCGGACGGAGACCCTGATCGCGTTCCAGGTCTTCTCCCGGCACGACCTGGAGCGCCTGTTCTCGATCGGCTTCGAGGAGGGCTAGGCCACCGGGACGGCGCCGCCCGGGGAGGAGAGCGGGAGCTCGACGACCACCGGGACCGCCGTCCGACCCCACTCGTCGAGGTCCCCAGGGTAGCGGGGGCCGTACTTCTCCAGCAGGAGGCGGCGGGCCAGCGCGTCCTCCTCCGGGTCCTCCACCACCCGGGCCTTGGCGATGAAGTCCTCGCCTCCCACCCGCAGCCCCACGGTCGGATCGTTCCGGATGTTCCGCACCCAGTCGGAGCCCTCCCCGCCCCCGGCCAGGAGGTAGACGCGGTGGCCCTGGAGCGCGAACCAGATCTCGATGGTGTGGGGGCACCCGCTCCGCCGCCCCGTCGTGGTGAGGTAGCAGTAGTCGAGGTCGGCCCGGTCGTCGGCCACGGTCAGCGGACGGCCCACCACACGAGCCCGCCCACGATCAGGACGGCCGCGAGGAGCATCAGCAGGTCGGCCCGGGTGACCTTCCCCGGCTGCATGGCGTTGAAGCCCACGTCAGACCTCCGGCAGCCCGTAGTACGCGCGGAACCGTTCGGCCGACAGCCAGTAGATGTGCTGGCGGACCGTGGAGGCGAACAGGCGGGCCTCGGACCCGTCCCGGCAGGCCCGCTCGTGCACCACGCGCCCGGCCGGGTCCCGGATCACCACGGTCCAGCCCTCCGGCCGGTCCTCGATCCCGACGGCGTAGCCGTTCTCGCCCGGCGCCCGGACCCGCTCCCCCTCCACGGTCTCACCCCCGGCCGGCACGGTCCAGGCGATCCAGGCGGTCCAGGATCTCCCGGAGCCGGTCCAGGACGGACCCGCGGTCCACCGAGAACCGGGGCTCGAGGTCGGCCAGTTTCTCCAGCGCGTTCTCCAACGTGCTCCCCGCCGCCTCCGCCCCCCGGAGCACCTCCACCAGCACGGCCGCGTAGTCGGGCTCGAACGGGATCCCGCACCACGGGCAGCGCCCCCCGCCCATCACCGCCTGGTCGGCCAGGAACGTCCGGCCGCAGTTCCGGCAGGTCCCCTGGATCCTCATCCCGCGGGCTCCCGCGCCGGCCGCTCGACCAGCTCCAGGAGCCGGTCGGCGAGCTCGAAGGGATCCACCGGCTTCACGAACCACGCGTCGGCCCCCGACCACCGGGCCAGCCACGCGTCGTGCTTGCGCTCGAGGAGGATCACGATCCGCCCGGCGTACGGCCGGGGCTGGTCGCGGAGCGTCCGGGCGAGCGAGAACGCGCCGGCCCGGGAGGCGATCTCGTCGGCCACGATGGCGTCGGGCCGCTCCCGGAGCGCGGAGGCGGCGCCGGCGTCGCCGTCCGGGGCCTCCAGGAGCTCGAGCGGCTCCCCCACCCGGCGTTCGATGCTCCGGACCACGAGCGCCATCAGCTCCCGGGACGCCGGGTGGGGGGACACCAGGAGGACCTTCACGCGCGCATCGTACCAAGGCCCCCTCCCGCGGCCGCGCTCGGCTATCGTCGCGGTCCGTGGCACCCAGCCGAGGCCGTCCGCCACCCCCCCGGGAGCTCGCCGCCGAAGCGTTCGCCGCGGCCGCCATCGTCCTCCTCGCCGCCGGGACCCAGGCCCTGGAGGGCCCGACGGGCGGCGGCTCGGTGAGCGTGGCCCTGGCCTACGGGGCCGCGGTGCTGGTCGCCGGGACGGCCCTCCCCGCGCCCGACATGGGGAACCCGGCCCTGGCCGTCGCCGCCTGGATCCTGGGACGGCGGGATGCCCCGGCCACGGCGGCCGTGGTCGGGGCCCAGCTCGGGGGAGCCGTCGTGGCCGGGCTCGCGCTCTGGGCGGCGCTCCCCCACCCCCTGGCCTCGACCGCGCACCTCGGGGCGGCGCTTCCGCCGCCGGGCCTCTCCCCCTGGACCGCGCTCGCCGCCGAGGCCGGGGCGTCGTTC
>DATLZP010000222.1:0-5857 GCA_035573935.1 Actinomycetota bacterium | reverse complement strand
GTGGGCGAAGCTCGAGGCCATCGCCCGGGCCGGGTCGACCGCGAACCGCGCGGTCTTCTTCAGCGGGACGGTCGTGGTGCTGGCGCTCCTGGGGATGCTGATCGTGCCGTCCACGGTCTTCCGCAGCCTGGCCGCCGGCGCCATCACGGTGGTCGTGGTGGCCGTGGTGGCCTCGATGACGCTCCTGCCGGCCCTCCTCGCGGTGCTGGGCGACCGGGTGAACGCCCTCCGGCTCTTCCCCCGGCGACGCCGGGCGGGCGACCCCGACCGGCGGGGGGGCTTCTGGGATCGGGCGACGACCGCGGTGATGGCCCGTCCCGCCCTCAGCCTGATCGTCACGGCCGGCGTGCTGATCGCGTTCGCGCTGCCCTACTTCCTCCAGCCCCACCCAGAGGACGACGGCCGCGGCGTGAAGTCGGGGATGTCCGGGATCAGCACGCTCCCCGACGACGTGGCCTCCAAGCGGGCCTTCGCCGTCCTGGCCGAGGGCTTCGCCGGCGGCCTGACCTCGCCCGCCCGGATCGTGATCGACGGCCCGGTGGGGTCGGCGGACGTGCAGGCCGGGATCCGCGAGCTCGCCGGCCTCCTGTCGGAGGACCCCGCCTTCGGGCCGCCCGGGGACCCGGTGGTGAACCCGGAGGGCGACCTGGCGGTCGTGGACGTCCCGCTGGCCGGCCCGGCGTCGGACCCGCAGAGCGAGGCGGCCGTCCAGGCCGTGGAGCGGCTCCGCTCGACCTACGTGCCGCGGGCCCTGGGGGGCACCGGGGCGGAGGTCCTGGTCGGGGGGGAGCCGGCCTTCCTGGCCGACTTCCTCGACGTCACCGATCGCTACACGCCCTGGATCCTCGCCCTCGTCCTGGGCCTGTCGTTCGTGCTGCTCACGGGGGTGTTCCGGTCGCTCGTCGTGCCGGCCAAGGCCATCGCGATGAACCTCCTCTCGGTGGGGGCGGCCTACGGGCTGCTCGTCCTGGTGTTCCAGCGGGGCGGCTGGGCGGTCGGCGAGCGGATCGCGGACCTCCTCGGGTTCCAGCAGGTCGAGGGGATCGAAGCCTGGCTCCCCCTGTTCCTGTTCTCGGTCCTGTTCGGGCTCTCGATGGACTACCACGTGTTCCTGCTGTCCAGGATCCGTGAGCACTACGACCTCACCGGCGACAACGGAGGGTCGGTGGCCCATGGGCTTCGGACGACGGGCGCGATCATCACGGGGGCCGCGGCCATCATGGTGGCGGTCTTCGCCGGGTTCGCGTCCGGCCAGCTCGTGATGCTCCAGCAGATGGGGTTCGGCCTGGCCGTGGCGGTCTTCCTGGACGCCACGATCGTCCGCTCCATCCTGGTCCCGGCCACGATGAAGCTGCTGGGGGACCGGAACTGGTACCTGCCCGGGTGGCTCGGCTGGCTACCGCGGATGGAGGTGGAGGGCCCAGCGCCGACCCCGGCCCGGGAGGTCGCCCCGGTCCCCTAGCCGTCATCTGCTAGCGTGCGCGCCGCCATGGCGGCGGACGGCGAACGCGACGAGCTGCGCCGGGCCCTGGGGCGGGTCGGCGTGTGGACGTTCGCCCTGGACGGCCTCTCCGCCGCCGCGGAGCGGGAGGCGGTCCGGGGGATCGAGGCCATGGGGTACCCGGCGCTCTGGGTGCCGGAGGGGATGCGGAGCAAGGAGATCTTCGCCCACCTCTCGCTGGTGCTGGCGGCCACGGAGCGGCTCGTCGCCTGCTCCGGGATCGCCAACGTCCAGGCCCGCCACCCGTTCACGATGGCGCTCGGGGCGCGGACCCTGGCCGACGCCTACCCGCGGCGGGTCGTGGTGGGCCTGGGCGTGGGCCACGCCTACCAGGCCGAGCGCCGGGGCGTGCCGTACGACCGGCCGTGGACCCGGATGCGCGCGTACCTCGACGCGATGGCCGGGGCGGGCTCGACCTCGCCGGAGCCGGCCGGCCCGGTGCCGCTGCTCCTCGCCGCGCTGGGGGACCGGATGCTGGGGCTGGCGGCGGAACGGGCCCTCGGGGCGCACACGTACTTCGTGCCGGTGGAGCACACGGCGCGGGCCCGGGCGGCCCTGGGGCCGGAGCCGCTGCTCTGCGTGGAGGTCACCGCCGCCGTCCATCCCCAGCGGGGCGAGGCCCGGCGCCTGGCCCGCCGGTTCGCCGCGGAGTACCTGGCGCTCCCCAACTACGCGAACAACTGGCGGCGCCTCGGGTACGGGGAGGACGACGTGGCGGGGGAGGGGAGCGACCGCCTGCTGGAGGCGGCGTTCGCGCTGGAGACGCCCGAGGCCGTCGTCGCCCGGGTCCGGGAGCACCTGGACGCCGGCGCCGACCACGTCGCCCTCCAGCTCCTGGCGGAGGACGAGGCCGATCCCTGCCTGGAGCAGCTCCGGGAGCTGGCCCCGGCCCTCCTGGCGGTCTGAGGGGTCGGTCCCGCTAGGACAGCGGGACCAGCCGGAGCCCCAGCCGACGGATCCCCCGGACGATCCGGGGGACGGCCCGCACCGTGGCCCCGCCGTCCCCGCCCCCGTCGTGGAGGAGGACGATGGAGCCCGGCCGGACCTGCCGGAGGACGTCCCGCGCGATCACGGCGGGGCGGGCGTCCGGGGCCCAGTCCCGGGCGTCCACGTCCCAGAGGACGGTCCGCAGGCCGAGCTCGTCGGCCGCGGCCAGGACGCGTCCGTCGTAGCTCCCTCCCGGTGGCCGGAAGAGCGCGGGGACCACCCCGAGCCGGGCCAGGGCCCGGTCCGTGGCCGCCAGCTCCCGCCGGATGCGATCGGGCGGGAGCATCCGGAAGGGCCGGCCGGTGGGATGGGTGAAGCTGTGGTTCCCGACGGCGTGTCCGGCCTCCGCGATGGCCCGCAGCAGCGCCGGGTGCGCCCGCACCTGGCGCCCGACGACGAAGAACGTCGCCCGCACGTGCATCCGGCGGAGCACGCCGAGGAGCCGGCGCGTCGTGCCCGGCCACGGTCCGTCGTCGAACGTGAGGGCCACGGCCGGCGGCGGCTCGGCCCTGCCGAGCGGCCGGTAGCGGACGGAGACCACGATCCCGGAGAACCGGCCGACCACCCGGATCCGCTCCAGCCTCCACGTCCGCAGGGTGAACTGGGGGTTGCCCGGCCTGCGGCCCGGGAGCCGGGTCACCACGCGGCGCACGCCCTCGGTCTCATCGACCCCGTCCACGGGGAGCAGCCGATCGCCGTCGCGGAGCACGGTGGACGGGGGGACGGGGAGGCCGTTCACGTAGACCACCCCGGGCTGGACCCGGGGCAGCAGGACGTGGCCGGCGACGTCCAGGAGGCGGCCGGGGCGGGGGCGGATGCCCAGGGCCCGCACGGCGGTTCCGAGCCTGGTGCCGGGGGCCAGGGCGGCGGGCCGTCCCCCCACGAACACCGTGATGGGCGGGGTCGGCTCCTCCACGCTGCCCGCCGCGACCAGGACCGGGGCGAGCACGGCGAGGAACACGGCGGAACGGGCGAGCGCGCCCCGGCGGAGCCAGCCTGCGGCCATGGGTCGAGGGTCTGACTACCACGGGGGGCCGGTGGTTCCCAGGAGGATCGGCCGGGCGGTGCGACGATGGACGCGATGGGACGGCTGACCCCGGTACGGCGGCGGTGGCTGCTGGCGGCGGCGGATGGGGTCGCGCTCGTGGCCTTCGTCCTCGCCGGGTTGGCACACCACGTCGAGGGCTTCGCGTTCCACCTCGTCGCGCGGAACCTGGGGCCGCTCCTGGTGGCCTGGTTCGGGGTCGGCGCGTTCCTCCGGCTCTACCGGCGCCCGGCGGCGTCGAGCTTCCTCCTCACCTGGCTCGGCGCGGTGGGGGCGGCGGCGGTGGCCCGGAGCCTGTGGCTCGGGCACCCCACGGGGTCGGCCCTCCTCACGTTCCTCCTCGTGAGCTGGGCCTCCACGCTCGTGGCGCTGCTCGCGTTCCGGGGCCTGGCCTGGCTCGCGGACCGCGCGCTGGAGGACGGGGGCAAGGTCCGGGCGGCCTGAGGACCGGCTACCAGCGGGGCCCGCGCTCGAGCTCCCGGCGGATCCGGTGCATCCGGTACCGGAACCCGTACCAGGCCGCCGCCGCGAGCAGCAGCACCGAGAGCACCACCGACAGGACGATGATCGCCGTCACCTTGATCACGGTGGCGAGCACCCCGAACGCGGCGGCCAGGACCAGCAGCAGGGCGATCAGGAGCAGCACGTCCCTATCCTACGACCCCCGCCTCCCGGGCGAACCGGGCGATCCGCCGGGCCAGCCAGGCCGGCCGCTGGAGGGGGAGGTCGTGGATCCCCCGGACCCATTCCAGGCGGACGGGGGGACCGATGGCCCGGACGGCGGCCGCCGCCCGCCGCTTCTCGGCCTGGAGCTCGGCCTCCCCGTCCTGCACCGCGAGGACGAGGGTGGGGACCCGGACCGCCCGGAGGACCGCGAGCGGGTCGGAGCGCCACATCGCGTGGAGGATCCGCAGGTGGTTGCGGAGCGACAGCCGGGGGCGGATCCGCCCCCCCGCGTCGACCCGGACGAGCGACCGGAGGACGACCTCCACCTCCGGCGTCACCTCCAGCGCCCCGGCCAGCCGGCGCCGGGCGAGGGACAGGAACTCCTCCACCCCCATCCCGGCGATGGGGGGCGGCCGGAGGCGCTCCCGCGCCGTGGGCCAGTCCATCCGGCTCCGCATCGGGACGAAGCCTCCGTCCACCAGGACCGCGGCCGCCACCGGGGTCCGAGGCCGGGCGGCGAGGTGCGCGGCGACCGATGCCCCCCAGGAGTGCCCCACGACGACGGGCCGGCCGAGCCGGAGCCGGCGGATCACGGCCAGCGCGTCGGCCGTGACCGGCTCGAACCCGTACCCGGACCGGGGGGCGGCGCTCTCACCGTGGCCCCGCTGGTCGTAGGCGACGACGCGGAACCGGCGGGCGAGGGGCGGCGCCACCAGATCGAAGATGTGGGACGTGGAGGCCAGCCCGTGGAGCAGGAGGACCGCCGGGGCGGCGGGCGGGCCGGGCCACTCCCGGACGGCCAGGCGGACCCCATCGGCGTGGACGAAGGTCCGCCGCTCGGGCGCCGCGGGGGCTCCGGGCTGGGGCATACTGAGCGGCCATGGTAGAGGAGCGGCCGTTCCGATCCCCCCTCGCGCCGGACGCGAACGCCGGGAAGGTGGCGCTCGTGACGGGGGGCGGGACGGGGATCGGCCGGGCCACGGCCCGCGAGCTCTCCCGGACCGGCGCGGTGGTCGCGATCTGCGGGCGGCGCCCGGAGCCGCTGGAGTCGGTCCGGGCGGAGCTCGCGGCGGCCGGCGCCGACGTGCTGGCCCTCCCCACCGACGTCCGGGAGCCGGCGGAGGTGGACCGCCTCCTGGACGCCGTGCTGGAGCGGTTCGGGCGGATCGACGTCCTGGTGAACAACGCCGGGGGCCAGTTCATCGCCCCGGCGGAGGGGATCTCCCTGAAGGGCTTCCGGGCCGTCCACCGCCTGAACGTGGACGCGGTGTGGGACCTCACCTCGAAGGTGGCGGTCCGCTCGATGATCCCGGGCGGCGGGGGCCTCGTCGTGTTCCTCGGGTTCAGCCCCCGCCGGGGGCTCCCCGGGATGGCGCACGCCTCGACCGCCCGGGCGGCGCTGGAGACCCTGGCTTCCTCGCTCTCCAACGAGTGGAGCCGGTACCGGATCCGGGCGGTCTGCGTGGCCTGCGGCCTGATCGACACCGAGGGACTGCGGGGCTACGGGGGCGAGGCCGTGGTCCGGGAGTGGGCCCGGCAGGTGCCGATGGGCCGGCCGGGGCGGCCGGAGGAGGTGGCGGCCGTGATCGCGTTCCTGGCCTCCGAGGGCGGCGGCTACGTCACCGGGACGACGGTCGTGGTGGACGGCGGGGCCGACG
>DATLZP010000221.1:0-3484 GCA_035573935.1 Actinomycetota bacterium | reverse complement strand
CGCCGCCAGGCCCGCGGTGGCCGAGCCGGCCGCCCCCACCCCGCCCCCACAGGCGCCGGCCGCCCCCGCCCTCCCCAAGCTGAAGGTGGTCCGGGGCTCCACGCCCCAGGACATCGCGGAGAAGGTGGGCCGCTCCCCGGCGGAGGTGGTGAGCCTCCTCTTCGGCCTGGGCGAGATGGCGACGGCCACGACGTCGCTCACCGACGACGCCATCCAGCTCGTGACCACCGAGCTCGGGTACGAGGCCGACATCGTGGGGATCGAGGAGGAGGTCGAGGAGCCGGAGGAGATCGACGAGAGCCGCCTGGCCCCCCGGCCGCCGGTCGTGACCGTGATGGGGCACGTGGACCACGGGAAGACGCTCCTCCTCGACGCGATCCGCAAGACGGACGTGGCGGCCCGGGAGTTCGGGGGGATCACCCAGCACATCGGGGCCTACCAGGTCCACCTCGACGGCCGGGAGATCACGTTCATCGACACGCCGGGCCACGAGGCGTTCACGGCGATGCGGGCCCGGGGGGCGAAGGTCACCGACATCGCGGTCCTGGTCGTGGCGGCCGACGACGGGGTGATGCCCCAGACCGTCGAGGCCCTGGACCACGCGAAGGCGGCCGGGGTGCCGATCGTCGTGGCGGTGAACAAGATCGACAAGCCGGAGGCCGATCCCCAGCGGGTCCGGCAGCAGCTCGTCGAGCACGGGCTCGTCCCGGTGGAGTGGGGCGGCTCCATCGAGTTCGTGGACGTCTCGGCCAAGACCGGGGAGGGCCTGGACAAGCTGCTGGAGACGATCCTGCTCGTGGCGGAGCTCGAGGAGCTGAAGGCGGATCCCGAGGGCCGGGCCCGGGGCACGGTGATCGAGGCGCACCTGGATCGGGGGCGGGGCCCCGTGGCCACCTGCCTGGTCCAGCGGGGGACGCTCGACGTGGGGGACGCCCTGGTGGCCGGGACGACGTGGGCCAAGATCCGGGCCATGCTCGACGAGAACGGCCGGCCGGTGACGTCGGCCGGACCGAGCAAGCCGGTCCAGATCCTGGGCTGGGCGGCCGTGCCCGAGGCCGGCGACGAGTTCCGGGAGGTCGCGGACGAGCGGGAGGCCCGGCGGATCGCCCAGGAGCGCGAGGCCCGGGCCCGGGCCGCCGAGCTCGTGACCCAGCGGCCGCCGTCGCTCCAGGAGCTCCTGGCCCGGGCCACGGCGGAGGAGGTCCGCGAGCTGCCGCTCATCATCAAGGCCGACGTCCAGGGCTCCCTGCAGGCCCTGGAGGACCAGTTCCTCAAGCTCCCCCAGGACGAGGTGAAGGTGACCATCGTCCGGGGAGCCGTGGGCGCGATCACCGAGAGCGACGTGCAGCTCGCCCTGGCCTCCGGGGCCATCGTGATCGGGTTCAACGTCCGGCCGGACGCGAACGCCCGGGAGCTCGCCGAGCGGGAGGGCGTCGACGTCCGGCTGTACCGGGTGATCTACGAGGCGATCGACGACGTGAAGCAGGCCCTGTCCGGCCTGCTGAAGCCGCGGGAGGAGGAGATCGAGAAGGGCCGGGCGGAGGTCCGGGCGACGTTCCGCGTCCCCCGGGTCGGGGTGGTGGCGGGCTGCTACGTGCTCTCCGGCCGGATCGAGCGGGGGGCCCGGGCCCGCCTGGTCCGGGACGGCGTGGTGGTCTACGACGGCCGGGTGGGGTCGCTCCGTCGCTTCAAGGAGGACGTCCGCGAGGTGGCGGAGGGCTACGAGTGCGGCATCGGCCTCGAGAACTTCCAGGACGTCCACGTGGGCGACGTGATCGAGGCCTACGAGGTGCGCGAGGTGGCGCGCCGGATCTGACGCGGCGGCCGCGAGGGCCGGTGGGGACGAGATGCTGGTGGCGCTGGAGCGGTTCGACCTGCGCATCCCGGGCTGCGGCTCCCTGAAGGAGAAGCGGCACGTCGTGAAGACGCTCACCGCCCAGATCCGGTCGCGGTACAACGTCTCGGTGGCGGAGGTCGACCACCACGACCTGTGGCAGCGCACCACGCTCGCGGTGTCGGCGGTGGCCGCCGAGCGTTACCACGTGAAGCGGGTCCTCCACGAGGTGGAGCGGTTCATCGAGCGCTTCCCCGCCGTGGAGGTCCTGGGCGCCGACCTCAGCCTGCACGGGCCGGAGGACTGACGATGCCGGAGGGCACCCGACCGAGCCGCGTGTCCGAGGAGTTCCGGGAGATCCTGGCCGAGGAGATCCCCCGGCTGAAGGATCCCCGGATCGGCTTCGTCACCGTGACCCGGGTGACGGTGACGCCGGACCTCCGGCTGGCCCGGGTGTTCTACACGGCGATGGGGGATGAGCGGGCCCGGAGGGCGACCGCGGCGGGCCTGCGGTCGGCCCGGGCCCACCTCCGCCAGGTGATCGGGCACCAGGTCCGCCTGAAGTTCCTCCCGGACCTGGAGTTCGAGGAGGACGCCTCGCTGCGGGAGGCGGAGCGCGTGGAGGCGCTGTTCCGACGGATCGACGAGGAGCGGCACCGTGGCTGAGCCGGCCCGGGCCGTGCCGGGGGGGTTCGAGGAGCAGCTCGACCGGGCGGCGGCGGTGCTGCGGGAGGCGCGCTCCGTGGCCCTGGCCTGTCACGTGAACCCCGACGCCGACGCGCTCGGCTCGATGCTCGGCCTGGCGGCGTTCCTCCGGGCCCGGGGCACGGAGACGATCAGCTCCTACGGGAACGATCCCCTCGACCCGCCGCGCTGGGCGGCGGCCCTCCCCGGTGCGGAGGCCCTGGTCCACCACCGCGACGTCCCGTCGGAGCCCGGCGTGATGGTGACGTTCGATTGCGCGTCCCTGGACCGGCTCGGCCCCCTCGCCGCCAAGGCGATGCGGGCGAGGGAGCTGATCTGGATCGACCACCACGTGAGCAACGACGGGGTGGGCACGATCCCGCTGATCGACCCCAGGGCGTCCTCGACGGCGGAGATCGTCCACCGGCTCGTGCGCCGGATCGGGGGGGAGGTCCCCCCGGAGGCCGCCGCCTGCCTGTACGCGGGGATCGTGACGGACACCGGCCGCTTCCAGTACGAGGCCACGACCCCCGAGACGCTCCGCGTGGCGGCCGAGCTCCGGGAGCACCCCTTCGACCACGCCCGGCTGGTGCAGTCCCTGTACGAGGACAACGGGCTGGCCTACCTGCGGCTGGCCGGCGTGGCCCTGGCCCGCCTGGAGCACCGCCCCGACGCCGACCTCGTATGGACCTACCTCACCCAGGCGGATCTGGAGGAGGCGGGCGTCCGGGGCCCGGAGACCGACGACCTGATCGACCTGGTCCGCACGGCGCGGGAGGCCGACGTGGCCGCGGTGATCAAGCAGCAGCGGGACGGCCGGTTCAAGGTGAGCATGCGGAGCCGGGGGGGTCACGACCTGGCCCGGGTGGCCGCGGCCTTCGGCGGGGGCGGGCACCGGCTGGCCGCCGGCTACACGTCGCGCCACGGGCTGGCGGAGACCGTGGAGCGGCTGGCCCGGGCCCTCCG
>DATLZP010000220.1:0-4021 GCA_035573935.1 Actinomycetota bacterium | reverse complement strand
CCCCCCGCGCGGCCGTGGTGCGATCGCTCGTGTTCCCCGGCCTGGGGCA
Source organism: Actinomycetota bacterium (assembly GCA_035573935.1). Taxonomy (GTDB): domain Bacteria; phylum Actinomycetota; class UBA4738; order UBA4738; family HRBIN12; genus DATLZM01. The sequence continues at coordinate 3,972 of DATLZP010000220.1, read as the reverse complement.
CGCGGCGGCCGGGCGGAGCGGCGAGGGCCTGGTCCGGGGCGGGCTGTTCGCCTGGACGCTGGCCATGGCGATCCTGTTCTTCCTGGGGTGGGGGGGCGCGGCGACCGTGATCGGGGGGCTGTACGCGGCCGCCGCGATCGCGCTCTACGCGCTCTCCGCCCTCGAGGCGAGGCGGCTGGCCGAGGGCGATGAGCCCCTGCTCACCTCCCGGGCGCTGCTCTGGGCCACCGTGGCCATGGTGATGGCGTCGGTGCTCCTGGTCGCGCTCACGATCTTCGGCGCGGCCCGCCGCTGACCGGGGGCGAGGGACGGCGGGCCGGCCGGGACGACCGGTTACCATCCGGACCATGGCCCACGCCGAGGGTTCGATCGTGATCGAGGCCTCCCCCGGGGAGGTGATGGACGTGATCACGGACTACGAGGCCTACCCGGAGTGGGCCGAGGTCCGCTCGGCCCGGGTGCTCCAGCGGGGGGAGGGAGGTCGGGCCACCGAGGTGGCCTACGAGGTGGACGTGCCGGTCCTGGGGCCGGCCCGCTACACGCTGTCGTACCGCTACGCGCCCGGCGACGCCGGCCTGTCCTGGACCACCAAGGAGGCCTGGGGGGCGGTCCGCGACATCCGCGGCGAGTACCTCCTCTCGGAGCTGGACGACGATCGGACCGAGGTGACCTACCGGCTGGAGGTGGACCTGGGGGTCCTGGTGCCGGGGTTCGTGCGGACCGAGGGCGCGAAGCGCGTGATCGAGAACGCGCTGGAACGGCTGAAGCGCCGGGTCGAACGGGGCTGAGCGGACCCGCCGAGCGTCGGTCCGGCTCGACCGGGTAGAGTGGGGGCGCATGCGGGTCCTGCTCTTCACCGGGAAGGGCGGCGTGGGCAAGACGACCGTTGCCGCCGCGACCGCCGTCCGGGCATCCCGCGCCGGCCATCGCACGTTGGTGATGAGCACCGACCCCGCCCATTCCCTGGCCGATTCCTTCGACGTCCAAGTGGGGAGCCTGGCCACGGAGGTGGGGCCGAACCTGTGGGCGGAGCAGATCGACGCCCAGGAGCGCCTGGAGTCGCACTGGCGCGACATCCAGGAGTACCTCGTTGCCCTGATGAACTGGGCCGGCGTGGAGACGATCCAGGCGGAGGAGCTCTCCGTGATCCCCGGGCTGGACGAGATCTTCAGCCTGATCGACGTGAAGCGGCACGTGGACGGGGGCAGCTACGACGTGCTCGTGGTGGACTGCGCCCCCACCGCCGAGACGCTCCGCCTGCTCTCGCTGCCCGAGGTCATGAACTGGTACATGGAGCGGATCTTCCCGGTCGAGCGTCGGGTGGTGAAGGGGGTCCGCCCCCTCGTCACGCGGATCACCTCGCTGCCCATCGCCAACGACCGGTTCTTCGGCGCGGTGGAGCGCCTGCATCGGAACCTGGACGCCGTGCGGAGGATCCTCACCGACCACCGGTCCTCCACCGTCCGGCTCGTGGTGAACCCCGAGCGGATGGTGATCGCCGAGGCCCGCCGGACCTACACGTACCTGTCCCTGTTCGGGTACCGGGTGGACGCCGTGGTGGTGAACCGCCTCCTCCCCGAGACCGTCACCGACCCCTACTTCGGGGCCTGGAAGGAGATCCAGGCCGAGCACCTGGAGGCGGTCCGGGACTCGTTCGAGCCGGTGCCGATCCTCACGGCCCGGCTGTTCGAGCGGGAGATGGTGGGGGTCCCCCTCCTGGAGGAGATGGGGCGCGAGGTGTACGGCCGGCTGGACCCGGTCCGGATCCTCTACCGCGACGAGCCGGTCCGGGTCCGCAAGCGCGGCCAGGGCTACGTGCTCGCCATGCGGCTCCCGTTCGTCTCCCGGGACGACATGGACGTCCACCGACGGGGGGAGGAGCTGCTCATCCGGGTGGGCTCGTACAAGCGGAACCTGCTCCTGCCCCAGACGCTCCGCCGCCTCACCGTGCGGGAGGCGGCGTTCCGGGGCGAGGATCTCGAGATCCTCTTCGTCCGGGAGGGCGGTCCCGCGGAGACCGAGGCGACCCGAGGGAGGAGGGCTGCGGATGGCTGACGCGCGCGCGAGACCGGGGAAGCGGGGCACGGCGGACCGGGAGCCGCCGGTCTGTCCGGTGGCCCTGTGTCCCATCGGGCTGGCCCTGACGACCGGGCGGCGGGTGCAGCCGGAGGCGGTGGACCACCTCCTGGCGGCGGCCCGCGAGCTGCTCCTCGCCGTGCAGGTCGTGCTGCAGGCCCGGACCACGGAGACGACGGGGGGCCGGCCCCTGGAACGCATCGAGATCGCCTGAAGGCCGTGGTCGCGGGGGAGCGGACGACGACCGAGCTGGAGCGGTCCCTCCTGCGCCGGCTGGCGGACTGGGACCCCCGCGGGGCGCCGGTCACCTCGATCCTGCTGAACGTCGACGGGCGCCGGTACCCCCGCCGGGGGGACTACGAGGTGCGCCTGGACCGGTTGCTGCGGACGGCCCGGGAGCGGGCGGCCGGCCTGGGGCGGGACGCCCAGCGCTCGGTGGAGTGCGACACGGGGGCGATCGCGTCGTTCGTCCGGGAGCGGTTCGAGCGGGGCTCCACCCGGGGCCTGGCCCTCTACGCGTGCCACGCGGCCGGGCTGTGGGAGGCGGTGCGCCTCCCCCGGCCCGTCCGGAACCGGGCGGTGGTGGCCCCGGAGCCGGAGCTCCGGCCGCTGGAGGCCCTCCTCGAGACCTACCCCTCGATCTGCACGGCGCTCGTGGACTCGGCGCGGGGCCGGATCTTCCTGGCCGAGCTGGGCCGGATCGTGGAGGAGGTCGACGTCCTGGACGAGGTCCCCGGCCGCCACGACCAGGGCGGCTGGTCGCAGATGCGCTACCAGCGCCACGTGGACGACCACCGGCAACGCCACCTGAAGCACGTCGCGGAGGTCCTGTTCCGCCGGTTCCGGGATCGCCCCTTCGATCACCTCGTCCTGGCGGGGCCGACGGAGGTGGTGGCGGAGCTGGAGCGCGAGCTCCACGACTACCTCCGTCGGCGGATCCGGGCCCGCATCCAGCTCCCGGCCCAGGCCTCGGCGGAGCAGGTCCTGGAGCGCTCGCTCGGGCTGGAGGAGGAGCTCACCCGGGAACGGGACCGGGAGCGCGTCGGTCGGTTGGCCGAGCAGGCGGCGGCGGGCCGGGGGGCGGTGGCCGGGCTGGAGGCCACGCTGGCGGCGCTCTCCGAGGGGCGGGTGGCGGAGCTGGTGGTGGACCTCGACCTGGCCGGGGAGGGCGCGACCTGCCCGTCGTGCGGGCGCCTCTCGCTCCGCCCGGGGCCCTGCCCCACCTGCGACCGGGCGATGGAGCCGGTGAACGACGTGGTGGAGGCCGCGGTGGCCCTGGCCCTCCGGCAGGGGGCCCGGGTGGAGACCGTGGACGCGGACGGGGAGCTGGCCGACCTGGGCGGGGTCGGCGCGTTCCTCCGGTTCTGAAGCGACCGGCCCGTGGGCGACCTGGCGATCGGGATCGACGTGGGCGGGACGAAGATCGCCGCGATGCGGGTGACCCCGGAGGGTGCGGTCGAGGCCCGGGAGGTGGCCCCCACCCCGGCCGACGACGCCGAGGCCACCCTGGACACGATGGTCCGCCTGGCGGAGGCGGTCCGGACCCCGGCCGTCCGGGCGGTGGGCGTGGGGGCCGCCGGCCTCGTGGGGTGGCCCTCGGGGGTGATCCGCTTCGCGCCCAACAACGCCTGGCGGGAGTTCCCGGTCCGGGAGCGGCTGGCCGGGGCCCTGGGGCTCCCCTGCGTCGTCGACAACGACGCGGCGACGGCGGCCTGGGCCGAGCACCGGTTCGGGGCGGGCCGGGGGGCCACCGAGCTCCTGGCCGTCACCGTGGGCACCGGGATCGGCGGGGGGATCATCGCCGGGGGGAGGCTGTTCCGCGGGGCCCACGGCTTCGCCGCCGAGATCGGCCACGTGATCGTGGAGCCGGGGGGGCCGCCCTGCGGCTGCGGCAAC
>DATLZP010000219.1:0-20267 GCA_035573935.1 Actinomycetota bacterium | reverse complement strand
TTCGCGGTCACCACCGAGCGGACGGTGGCCCTGGCCGAGGCCATCTGCGAGCGCTTCCAGCTGGAGCAGATGCGGTTCGTGAACTCCGGGACCGAGGCCACGATGGACGCGATCCGGGTGGCCCGGGCGGCGACGGGCCGGGACCGGATCGTGAAGATGGAGGGCTCCTACCACGGCCACCACGACGCCGTGCTGTTCTCGGTGGTTCCGGAGGCCGACACGCTCGGGGTCCGCTACGACGTGGGCGGGGAGGCCGCCGATTCGGAGGGCACGGCGTACACCACGCAGCCCACCTCGAAGGGGGTCCCCCGCTCGATGTGGCGGGACACGGTCGTCGTCCCGTTCAACGACCTGAGGGCGGTCGAGGACCTGTTCCGGGAGCACGGGGACGAGATCGCCTGCCTGATCCTGGAGCCGGTGATGATGAACATCGGGATCGTCGTGCCGAGGCCCGGCTACCTGCAGGGCCTCCGCGACCTCTGCGACCGGCACGGCGTCGTGCTGATCTTCGACGAGGTGAAGTGCGGCGGGACGATCGCGTACGGGGGCGCCACCGAGCGGTTCGGGGTCCGGCCCCACCTGGCCTGCTTCGCCAAGGCCATCGGGGGCGGGGCCACGATCGGCGCCTTCGGGGGCGAGGCACGGATCATGGAGGTCGTCACGAAGGGGGCCGCCCAGCAGGGGACGTTCAACGGGAACCCGCTCTCGGTGGCGGCCGGCCTGGCGGCGCTCACGAAGGTCCTCACCCGGGACGCCTACGACCACCTGGCGAAGCTGGGCACGCTCCTGGCGGAGGGGTGCCAGCGGGCCATCGACGAGCACGGGATCCCGGCCCACACCGTGGACCTGGGCTCGAAGGGCTGCGTCTCCTACCGGAAGGAGCCGCTCACGAACTACCGCGACTTCCTGGAGACGATCCCCGAGCTGTTCTACGCCTCCTTCAACTGGATGGTGAACCGGGGCGTGTTCATGACGCCGGGCGACGAGGAGCAGTGGACGATCTCGGTCCAGCACTCCGAGGAGGACGTCGCCCGGTACGTGGACGCGTTCGCCGGGTTCTGCGCCGAGCTGGCCGGCTGACCGGCTGCCTCAGACCGACAGGCGCCGGCGGATCCCCTCCAGGCGGGCCACCCGGGCCTCCGTTGGTGGGTGCGTGGAGAACAGGTTGGCCAGCGCCATGGCGGCCTGCCGGCCCCGGAAGGGGTTCACGATGAACAGGTGGGCCTGGGCCGGGCTCACCGTGGCCGGGGCCGGCACCTGCTTCGCGGCGTGCTCCAGCTTCCGCAGCGCGCTGGCCAGGGCCTCCGGATCCCGCGAGAGCAGGGCGCCGGACTCGTCGGCCTGGTACTCGCGGGAACGCGACACGGCCATCTGGATCAACAGCGCCGCGAGCGGCGCCAGGATCCAGGCGAACAGCAGCGCGAACGGTCCGAACGGGCTCTCGCGATCGTCCCGGGACCCGCCGAACCAGAAGGCCATCCGGGCCAGGAACGTGATGGCCGTGCCGATCGCCGCGGCGATCGACCCCACCAGGATGTCGCGGTTGGCCACGTGGGAGAGCTCGTGGGCCAGGACGGCTCGGAGCTCCCGCTCGTCCAGGATCTGGAGGATCCCCCGCGTCACGGAGACCGCCGCGTTCTTCGGGTTCCGGCCGGTGGCGAAGGCGTTCGGCTGGAGCATGTCCGAGACGTAGACGCGCGGCATCGGCAGCCCGGCGTCCGCCGTCAGCTCCCGGACGATCCGGTACAGCTCCGGTGCCTCCGCCTCGGAGACCGGGCGCGACCGCGTGGTGGCGATCGCGATGCGGTCGGAGAACCAGTACATCGCGAGGTTGAAGACGAGGGCCAGGAACAGGGCCGCGGTCGCGCCCCCCCGACCCCCGAAGGCCGCCCCCACCAGCACGAACAGGCCACCGAGGGCCGCGATCAGCAGCCAGCTCTTGACCCGGTTGATCCCGATCACCGTCGATCCCTCCCGCCGGCGGGGCCCTCGCCCCGCCTCACCTCGAGTCTCTCACACCTGCTTCGCTCGGGGGGCCGGCCCGGTTCGGCCCGTCCCCGGCTCAGGGCACGAGCGTCGCGCCCTGGGGAGCCCGGGCCAACAGGTCGGGGAACACGAAGAGCGCCACGATGCCCACCGCCGCCACGGCCACGACGCCCCGGACCAGGATCGGCGCGGCCAGGGGTCGCTCCTCGCCGTCGGCGAAGATCATCTGGCGAGGGATCGCCAGGTAGTAGTACAGGCTGATCACGGAGTTCACGACCATGATCGCCGCCAGCCAGACGCCGATCCCGCCCCGCTCGATGGCCGCGGTGAAGACGAAGAACTTGGCCCAGAACCCCCCGGTGGGGGGCACCCCGGCCAGGGAGACCATGAACAGCGTCATCCCCACCCCGAGCAGGGGAGCCCGGCGGGCGGCCCCGGCGAAGTCGGAGATGAGCAGGCCGGGCCGCTCCCGGGCCACCGCCACGCAGACCGCGTAGGCGCCGAGGTTCATCACCGCGTAGATCAGGATGTAGGTCACGGTGGCGGAGAACGCCGCCCGGTCCACGTCCGAGCCCGCCCCGGCCAGGGCGAAGGGGAGCAGCATGTAGCCGGACTGGGCGATGCCCGAGTACGCGAGCAGCCGGATGGCCTGGCGCTGCTGGAGGGCGATCAGGTTCCCGACGGTCATCGTGGCCATCGAGAGCGCCGCGAACACCGGGGCCCAGGCCCCCGCCTGGCCGATGAAGGCGTGGAACATCAGCTGGAGGAGCCCGGCGAACCCGGCGGCCTGGGACGCGACGGCCAGGAAGGCCGCCACGGGCACGGGCGCGCCCTCGTACGTGTCCGGGGCCCAGAACTGGAAGGGCACCGCCGAGACCTTGAACGCGAACCCCGTGACGACGAACAGGATGGCCGCCACGGCCAGCGCCTCCCGCTCCGGCGGCAGCCCGGCCAGACCGGCCGCCACGTCGGACAGACGGGTGGCGCCGGTGAGCCCGTAGACGAGGCTCATCCCGTAGAGCATCACGGCCGTGGAGAGCACGCCGATCAGGAAGAACTTCAGCCCCGCCTCCGTCGAACGGACGTCGGTCTTGCGGAAGGCCGCGATCAGGAAGGCGGGGGCCGAGACCAGCTCGAGCGAGATGAACAGCATCAGCAGGTCGCGGGAGGACGGCATCAGCAGGCAGCCCAGGAACGACGTGAGCAGGAGGAAGTAGTACTCGCCCTGGTAGAAGCGGCCCTCCATCACGTACCGGAGCGAGATGGCCAGGACGACGACGGCCACCGAGAGGAAGAACACCTTGAAGAGCAGGGCGAAGCGGTCCACGACGAAGGTGCCGCCGAACGTGGCGCGCGGCAGGCCGACGGCGACGAGCGAGAGGGCGGCGGCCAGGGCGGCCAGGATCCCCAGGAGCGAGAGGGGCATGGCCAGCCACCGGCGGGAGGGTCGGAGGAACGCGTCGGCCACGATCACGAGCACGATCGTCGCGGACAGGATCAGCTCCGGGAGGACCGCGCGGGGGTCGATCTGCGCGGGCACCGGGTCAGGCCCCCAGGACCAGGGCCGTGAGCGCCCGGACCGCCTCGTCGGTCATCCCGAACACCAGCCGGGGGAAGACCCCGAGCGTGAGGATCAGCACGAGGAGGGGGGCCCAGGCCAGCCACTCCACCGGCAGGACGTCCGGGATCGCCTCCTCCCGCCACCGGTCGGGCACGGTCCCCAGGTTCACCCGCTGGATCGTCCACAGGAAGTAGCCGGCGGTGAGGACCGTCCCCACGCCCCCCGTCACCATGAACGCGCGGAACAGGCCGACGTCGAGGCCCTCGGCCGGACGGAACGCCGACAGCAGGGCCATCACCTCTCCCCAGAACCCGGCCAGGCCGGGGAGTCCGAGGGAGGCGATCGCGACGTAGCCGAACACCGTCCCCAGGCGGGGAGCCTTCTGGAGCAGACCCCCGCCGATGTCGGCGATCAGCCGGGTGTGGTAGCGGTCGTACACCGAGCCGATCCAGAAGAACAGCATCCCGGTGATCACGCCGTGGGCCACCATCCCGAAAATGGCGGCGTTGATCCCGACGTCGGTGAGGGTGGCGATCCCCAGCATCACGAAGCCCATGTGCCCCACCGAGGAGAACGCGATCAGCCGCTTCAGGTCCCGCTGGGCCAGGCAGGCCAGGGCGGCGTAGAGGATGGCCACCGCCGCCAGGGCCCCGATCCACGGCGCCCAGGCCACCGCCGCGTCGGGGAGGATGGGGAGCGCGATCCGGACGAAGCCGTACGTCCCCATCTTCAGGAGGATCCCGGCCAGCAGGACCGACCCCACGGTGGGGGCCTCGGTGTGGGCGTCGGGGAGCCAGGTGTGGAACGGCCACATCGGGACCTTGATGGCGAAGCCCAGGAACACCGCGGCGAAGACGACGAGCTGGAACCCTCGCGAGAACCCCCCCTGCGAGGCGAACTCCGTGAGCCGCACGATGTCGAACGTGTGCGGCTCGGGGCCCCGGAAGAACATCCCCAGGAACCCCAGCAGCATGAAGACGCTCCCGAACAGCGTGTAGAGGAAGAACTTGATCGCCGCGTACTCGCGGTTCGCGCTGCCCCAGATGCCGATCAGGAAGTACATCGGGACCAGGACGAGCTCCCAGAAGACGAAGAACAGGATCAGGTCGAAGGCGATGAACGTGCCGGCCATCCCCGTCTCCAGGAGCAGCTGGAGGGCGATGAAGGCCTTCGTCCGACCGGGGCTGGGGACGAACCGCCAGGAGTAGATCGCGCACAGGAACGACAGAAGGAACGTGAGGACGAACAGCGGGAGGCTGATGCCGTCGATCCCCACGTGGTACCGAGCGTTGATCGCCGAGATCCACGGGACGTCCACCTCGAACTGCAGACCGCCCCGGGCTCCGTAGTCGAACCCCAGCGCGATCGCCGTGGCCACCGCGAGCGCGGCGCCGGTGCAGACGACGCCCAGCGCCCGGGCCGCCCGATCCCGCCCCCTCGGCAGGGCCGCGATCACGAGCGCCCCCACCGCCGGCAGGAACACGGCGACCGTGATCGCCCAGCTCTCCCAACCGCTCATCGGACCCCCCGTCGCATCAGAACCTGGTGAAGACGATGGCCAGCACGATCACCCCGGTGAACAGGAAGGCCGCGTACCGCTGGACGTTCCCGGACTGGATGTAGCGGAGGATCCCTCCGGAGAACCCCGTCGTGTGGGCCAGGCCGTTCACGGCGCCGTCGATGGCCCGGGCATCGACCAGGTCGATCGCCCGGGACAGGCCCCGAGCGGCCCGAGCGAACGCGTGGACGATCCCGTCCAGGATCACGCGGTTCGACCAGTCCACCGCGGCCGAGACCCGGTCCCGGACCGGCCGCACGATCCCCACCCAGTACAGGTCGTCGAGGAAGTACTTCCGCTCCAGGAGCGTGTACGCCGGCCCCAGGGCCCGGAGGGGCTCCCGCTCCCGCCACCGGGCGTACAGGCGGTAGCCGGCGGCGATCCCGAGCAGCGCGCCGGCCACGGAGATCGCGGCGAAGCCGTAGGAGAAGGGCTCGTGGTGGGCCTCCCCCACGTGGACCCAGTCGGCGAAGACCGCGTCGAGCTGGGGCGCGCCCAGGAACCCCACGAGCACCGACCCCGCCGCCAGGACCACGAGCGGCGCCGTCATGACGGCCGGCGACTCGTGGGGGTGGCCGTGGCCCCGGAACGGGCCGAAGAACGTGAGGAGCACGGCCCGCGACATGTAGAAGGCGGTGAGGACCGCCGTCAGCATGGCCGTGGCCCAGAGCGCCATGTTCCCGGTCCGGAACGCGGTCGTGATGATCTCGTCCTTCGACCAGAACCCGGCGAGCGGCGGGATCCCGGCCAGGGCGGCCGAACCGATGAGGAAGGTCCAGAAGGTCACGGGCATCACCTTCCGGAGCCCTCCCATCTCGCTCATGTTGTTCGAATGGACCGCGTGGATCACCGATCCCGCCCCCAGGAACAGCAGGGCCTTGAAGAAGGCGTGCGTGAACATGTGGAACAGGCCGGGGGTGTACCCCGCCTCGCCCAGCGACAGCCCGGCGAGCATGTAGGCGAGCTGGGAGACGGTGGAGTAGGCCAGCACCCGCTTGATGTCGTCCTGGACCATGGCCAGGAGGGCGGCGATCAGCATCGTGATCCCGGCGATCGTGGAGACCACGCCCATGGCGCCCGGGGCCGCCGCGAAGACCCCGAACATCCGGCCCACGAGGTACACGCCGGCCACCACCATCGTGGCGGCGTGGATCAGCGCGGAGACGGGGGTCGGGCCGGCCATCGCGTCCGGGAGCCAGACGTGGAGGGGGAACTGCGCGGACTTGCCGATCGCACCGCCGAAGAGCAGGAGGGCTGCGGCCACCAGGACGCCCCGCCCCAGCTCCCCGTGCTCCACGGCCTCCGCGATCCGCGGGATGTTCGACGTGCCGGTGGTCACGACGAGCGTGAAGATCCCGAAGATGAACGGCACGTCGCCGGTCTTGGTGGTGATGAACGCCTTGATCGCCGAGCTGGAGTTCACGTGCTCCTCCCACCAGTGACCGATCAGCAGGTAGGAGCAGATCCCCACGAGCTCCCAGCCCACCAGGAGCTGGAACAGGTTGTTCGCGGCCACCAGGTTGAGCATCGAGCCGGTGAAGAGGGCCAGGGCGGCGTAGAACCAGGTGAACCGGGCGTCGCCCTGCATGTAGCCCAGCGAGTAGACGTGGACGCAGAGCGAGACCAGCCCGATCATCACGAACATCACGGCCGCCAGCCCGTCCACGTACCAGCCGACCTGGAGCGTGAACGAGCCGATCGGCGCCCAGGTGAAGCTCCGCTCGACGGGCCCGGCACCCTGCACGACGCGCCACAGCGTGGCCAGCGAGAGCAGGAACGAGGCGGCCACGGCCGCGATCCCGAGCTCCGCCCCCCGGGCCGGCATCCGCCGCCCGAGGAACACGATGAGGAGGGACGCCACGAGCGGGAGCAGCACGAGGAGCCAGGTCAGGCCGGCGACCCCGGTGCCGGCGGCGGCGACGGGCGCGCTCGCGGCTACCACCTCAGCAGGTTCACCTCGTCGACGTTGATCGTCTCGCGGTTCCGGTAGAGCAGGATCACGATGGCCAGCCCGATGCCCACCTCCGCGGCGGCCACGGCGATCACGAACAGGGCGAACACCTGGCCCACGAGCTGCCCGAGCTGTTGCGAGAACGCCACGAGGTTCACGTTCACCGCGTTCAGCATCAGCTCGATCGCCATGAGCACCATCACCGCGTTCCGCCGGGCCAGGACCCCGTAGACCCCGACCGAGAAGAGGGCGGCCGAGAACAGCAGGGCGAGCGGGAGGCGGATCACCGGCCCTCCCCCTCGTCCCTGCGGGCCAGCACCACCGCACCGATCAGCGCGGCCAGCAGCAGGAACGAGACCGCCTCGAACGGCAGGACGAAGTGGCGGAAGATCGCCGCCCCCACGTCCTCCGTCCGGGCCGGCGCGACCGGCCCGGCGGGCGCCCCCCAGGGGAAGGCGCCCAGCGTGAGCGAGACGAGCCCCGCCAGGACGAGGCAGCCGACCACGGCCGCCAGCCCCCGCTGCTGGTTGTCCAGGGCCTCCCGCCCGATCGGGGCCTTCGTCAGCATCAGGCCGAAGAGGAACAGGATCACGATCGCTCCCACGTAGATCAGGATCTGCACCCAGGCCACGAACTCGGCCGCCAGCACGAGGTAGGCGCCGGCCACGGTGGCGAGGGTCACGACCAGGTAGAGCGCGGCGTGCACGACGTTCCGCGCCGTCACCAGGCGGACCGCCGACGCCACCCCGACCAGGGCGAGCACGACGAACGCCACCTCCGCCCCGCTCACCGGCTCACGCCCCCCCGCCCTCCGGCGGCTCCGCCCCCTCCTCCAGCTCGGGCGGCGGCAGGACCGTGTAGGTCCATGCCTCGAGCGCGTCCTTCTCGTGGGTGAGCTCGCGGATGTCGTAGACGGCGTACTCGAACTCCGGGCTCCAGAACAACGCGTCGAACGGGCAGACCTCGACGCAGATCCCGCAGTACATGCAGAGCGCGTAGTCGATGGCGAACCGATCCAGGACCTTCGCCGAACGGGCCCGGCCGCCGGAGGCCGGCTCGTGGGTCTCCTTGTGGGCCTCGATGTAGATGCACCAGTCCGGGCACTCGCGTGAGCACTTCCAGCAGACGGTGCAGTTCGCCTCCTTCAGCGCGATCACCCCGCGGGTCCGGGGCGGGAGGTCCGGTTTCACGTGGGGGTACTGCTGCGTGACCGCCGGGCGGAGCATCGTCTTGAGCGTCACGCCGAGGCCCTTCAGCAGGCCGAGGCCCGACCCCCCCTCCGGGGCCTCGGCGTCGCGACGCAGCTCGGTCTCGGCCACGGCCCCCCCTACACCACGACCTTCAGGATGCCGACCACGAGGATCTGGAGCAGCGACAGCGGGATCAGCCCCAGCCAGGAGAACCGCTGGAGCTGGTCCTCCCGCAGCCGCGGGTACGTGGCCCGGAGCCAGATGATGAAGAACGACAGGGCCCCGATCTTCGCCGCCATCCACAGCGGCTCGGGGATGAACGAGAGGCCCGGGAGCGCGCGGTACCCCCCCAGGTAGAGCACCGATGCCACGGCGGAGAGCACCACGATCCCCCCGTACTCCGCCAGGAGGAAGAACGCGAACTTCAGGCCCGTGTACTCGGTGTACGCGCCGAAGATGATCTCGGAGTCCGCGATCGGCATGTCGAACGGAGGACGGGTGAGCTCCGCGAGGGAGGCCACCATGAAGATCAGGAAGCCGATGGGCTGGGTCAGGACGAACCAGTGCCCGGCCTGGGCCTCGGTGATCCCGATCAGGGAGAGCGTCGCCGCCTCCATCACCACGGCCGCCGCCGCCAGCACCAGCGGCAGCTCGTACGCGATCAGCTGCGCGGCCGCCCGGAGCGCGCCGATCAGCGAGAACTTGTTCGCCGACGCCCACCCCGCCATCAGGACCCCGATCACCGACACCGAGGACATCGCCATCACGAAGAAGATCCCGAGGTCGAGGTCCTCGGCGTAGATCGAGCCGCTGAACGGGATCACCACGACCGTGGCGATGTAGGGCACGAGGACCACGGCCGGGGCCAGCGAGAAGACCCAGCGGTCGGCGGCCCGGGGGACCACGTCCTCCTTCTGCACGAACTTCACGCCGTCGGCGATCAGTTGCGCCCACCCGTGGAACCGGCCCGCCTCCATCGGGCCCAGCCGGGCCTGCATGTGGGCCAGGACCTTGTGCTCCGCGTACCCCACGCCGAGCGGCGCCACGAGGAAGAACCCCAGCACGACCGCGGCCTTGAGGACGAGGACGGCCCAGACGTTCCCCGTGAGCTGCTCGAAGATCGAGGGGCCGGCCTGGGCGATCACTCCTCCTCCTCTTCCTCCTCCCCCTCCACCGCACCGGGCCAGGGCTTCGCCTCTCGCGTCATGAGCACGAAGTCCTTCCGCAGAGGGTGGCCCTCGAAGGGCTCGGGGAGCAGCAGCTTCACCGGCTGCGGGTGGCCCTCGAAGCGGACCCCGAACATCTCCATGGCCTCCCGCTCGTGCCAGTTCGCCGTGGGGAACAGGTCGGAGATCGTCGGGCACGCGGGGTCGTCGGGTGGCAGGGGCACCTTCACCCGGACGTTGTGATGGTGGGTCGTGGAGAACAGGTGCGTGACGATCTCGATCCCCCGCTCCTGGAGGTCCACGCCGGCGGTGAAATCGCAGAAGTCACAGGCCAGGTCCGGGTCGTCCCGGAGGAACGCCACGACCTCGCGGTACCGCCCCCGGCTGACGGTCGCCACGGCGTGGCCGTGCTGGTCCTGGAAGGAGCGCACGTCGTCCCCGAAGCGGGCGCGGAGCCGGGCCTCGACGTCAGCGGGAGCCAGCGGGCGCGGTGAGCTTGCCACTCCACTTCTCCCTGATGTCTTCCCCCGCGATCTTCTCCTGGAGGCGGACGATGCCGTGCAGCAGGGCCTCCGGCCGCGGCGGGCAGCCCGGCACGTAGACGTCCACCGGGATGATCTGGTCCACGCCCTTCGTCACCGAGTACGAGTCCCAGTACGGCCCGCCGCAGTTGGAGCAGGAACCGAACGAGATCACGTACTTCGGGTCCGGGATCTGGTCGTAGACGCGCTTCAGGGCCGGCGCCATCTTGTCGGTGACGGTCCCGGCCACGACCAGGAGGTCGGCCTGGCGTGGACCGTGGGCGAACGGGATCACCCCCAGCCGGATGAAGTCGTGCTTCGACGTCGAGGTGGCGATCAGCTCGATGGCGCAGCAGGCCAGCCCGAAGTTCATCACCCACAACGAGTAGCGCCGTCCCCAGTTGAGGATGAACTTCACCGGCTGGGGCAGCGGCAGCTTCTCCGTGATCACACCCACCGGAGGACCCCCTTCCGCCACGCGTACAGGAGGCCGACCGCGAGGATCCCGATGAAGATCCCCATCTCGACGACCGCGGCCATCCCGATCCCCTCGAAGACCGGGGCCCAGGGGAACAGGAACACGGCCTCCACGTCGAAGATCACGAACAGGAACCCGTAGATGTAGTAGCGGATCTGGCTCTGGGACCAGCCCTCCCCGACCGGATCGATCCCGCACTCGTAGGTGGTGAGCTTCTCGGGCAGCGGACGGCGGGGGGCGAGGAGGCGGGCGGCCCCGAACGCCACGGCCACCAGCCCGGCGCCCGCCAGGACGACCGCGAGGACGACCCCGTAGGACTGGTAGTAGGTCTCCAACCGCCGGCCCTCACGTCCCGGCTCGCGCACCGACCGCCGCCGGCCGGCGAGGGATGCCCGAGCCTGCCGCTTGTGAACGGTTTCTCAAGCGCCCGTATCCTACCAACCGGGCCCGGTCCCTCATGCTCCGTCGCGGGCCCCGCAGCGCACGGCCAGGAACTCGGCCAGGGCCTCCAGGGCGGCCCGGGGCGGTCCCTCGGGGAGCCGCCCGGCCAGGGCCCGGGCCCGGTCCACCTCGGCGGCCACGGCCCGCCGGGCATGCGCCAGGGAGCCGTCCCCCCGGACGATCTCCAGGGCCCGGTCCAGGCGCTCCCCCTGGGGGGGGCCCTGGGCCAGGATCCGGGCCAGCTCCTCCCGTCGCTCGCCGTGCCGGAGGGCATGGAGGATGGGCAGCGTGTACACGCCCTCCCGCATGTCCACCCCCGGCTCCTTCCCCAGCTCCAGCTGGGAGGCGGTGACGTCCATGATGTCGTCCGAGAGCTGGAAGGCCAGGCCCAGGGAGGCCCCGAACGCCTCCAGCGTGTCCACGTGCTCGGGCGGCGCGTCGGAGAGCATCGCGCCCAGCCGGCAGGAGGTGGCGATCAGCGACCCGGTCTTGCGGCGGATCACCTCCAGGTAGGCCTCCTCGCTCTGCTCCAGGCGGCCGGCCGCCTCCACCTCCCGGATCTGGCCGTCGCAGAGCACGGCGATCGTCCGGGCCAGGAGCCGGCACACCTCCGTGCCCAGGTCCGTGGAGATCTCCGAGGCCCGGGCGAACAGGTAGTCCCCGGTGAGGATGGCCACCGTGTTGCTCCACCGGACGTTCACGGAGGGGATCCCCCTCCGGGAATCCGCCTCGTCGATCACGTCGTCGTGGTACAGGGTGGCCAGATGGACCAGCTCGATGGCCACGGACCCCGGGATCAGCCGGGGATCCGTGGGGTCCCCGAAGTAACCGGAGAGGAGGACGAGCATGGGGCGGAACCGCTTCCCGCCGGCGGCCAGGAGGTAGCGGGAGGTCCGGGCCAGGAGGTCGGAGTCCGCCCGGACCGCCTTCTCCAGCGCCTCCTCCACCTGGTCCAGCCGGGCCCGGATCTCCGCCTCCAACCGGGCGTCGGGGGCCTCCAGCCCCGGGATCACGCGACGGCTCACGGCGCCCAGCCTATCCGGACCGACGGTGCCGGCGCGAACCCCGGGCTCACCACCGCAGGACCCCCGCCCCCTGCAGCAGCCCGATCAGCAGGCCGGGGAAGATCCCCAGGACCAGCGTGACGGCGGCGAGGGCGGCCACGACCACCCGGGGCATGGCCGTGGGATCGGGTTCCACCGGGACCCGCCCCTCGCCGGGCGCCTCCTCCATGAACATCAGGACGATCACCCGGAGGTAGTAGAAGGCCGCCACGACGCTCGCCAGCACGCCGATCAGGGCGAGCGGCCAGGCCCCGGCGTCCACGGCGGCCCGGAAGACGCCGACCTTGGCCACGAACCCGGCGGCGGGTGGGATCCCGGCGAGCGAGAACAGGAACACGGCGAGGAGCCCCGCCAGGAGCGGGCTCCGCCGGGACAGGCCGGCGTACGAGGCGAGGTCCGTGTGCCGCTCGCCCCGCGAGGACACGAGCATCACGGCCCCGAAGGCTCCGAGGACCATCGCCGCGTAGGCCACGAGGTAGAAGAGCCCGGCCGCGATCCCGTCCTGGCCGGCGGCCACGAGGCCCGTGAGCACGAAGCCGGCGTGGGCGACGCTGGAGTACGCGAGCAGCCGCTTGACGTCCGACTGGGCGATGGCCAGGACGCTCCCCACGACGACCGAGATCGCCGCCAGTGCCCAGATCACCGGCCGCCAGTCCCAGGCCAGCGGCTGGAGCGCGACGTTCAGGACCCGCATCAGCGCGGCGAACGCGGCCACCTTGGTGGCCGCCGACATGAACGCCGTCACGGCCGTGGGGGCGCCCTGGTACACGTCCGGCGTCCACGTGTGGAACGGCGCGGCCGACACCTTGAACGCGAACCCCACCGCCAGCAGCCCGAGGGCGACCACGGCGAGCTCCGTCCCCTCGGTCCGCCCGGCCAGGGCCCGAGCGATCGTCCCGAGCTTCGTCGACCCGGTGGCCCCGTAGGCCATGGCCACGCCGAACAGGAAGAACGCCGACGAGAACGCGCCCAGCAGGAAGTACTTGACGGCCGCCTCCGCGGACCCCACCCGCCGGGAGAACCCGGTGAGGACGTAGAGCGAGAGCGACAGGACCTCCAGGGCCAGGAACACCACGATCAGGTCGGCGGCCACGGCGATCAGCGTCATGCCGAACGTCGCGAACGACAGGAGCGCGTAGAACTCGAACCGTCCCTCCCCCGAGCGTTGCATGTAGTGGTGGCCGAGCAGCAGCCCCACCGCCCCCGTGGCCACCAGGGTCAGCCGGACCACGACGCCGAACCGGTCCGCGGCCACCGAGCCGTTCAGGACGGTGAGCGGCCCCTCCCACCTCCAGAGGGAGAGCGACGCGAGCGCGGCGACGGCGAGCCCGGCCAGCGACACGCCGAGGAGGGCCGCGGGCCGGATCCGGGGGACGAAGGCCCCCGCCAGCAGCACGACGATCCCTGTCCCGGCCAGGGCGAGCTCCGGGGCCACCGGACGGAGGTCCACGGCGGGCGTGGGGATCACGGCCCCTCCCCGGCGGGCGAGGGACGGATCCCGGCCGGCGGGCGGTACTCGGGCTGGACGCTCCCCCGGACCCCGCCGGGGAGCCCCGCCTGCCCCACCTCGACCGAACGCACCCAGCGGACGACCCCCTCGGTCGTGGGGTTGATCCGATCCAGCACCGGGCGGGGATACACGCCGATCGCGAGCATCGCGGCCACGACCGGGAGCGCCACGGCGAGCTCCCGGGGCAGCAGGTCGCCCAGGCCCCGGAACCGCTCGGCCACGGGTCCGTGGAACGTCCGCTGGTAGGCCCAGAGCATGTAGATGGCCCCCAGCACGATCCCGCTCACGGCCGCCGCGGCCAGCCAGGGGTGGGCCCGGAACGCGCCCAGGATCACCAGGAACTCACCCACGAAGTTGTTCAACCCCGGCAGGCCGATCGAGGAGAGCGTGGCCACCAGGAACGTCCCCGCCAAGAGCGGGGTGACCTGCGCCACGCCGCCCAGCTCGCCCATGTCCCGGGTGTGGGTCCGGGCGTACACCATGCCGATCGCGAGGAACAGGAGGCCGGTGGAGAGGCCGTGGTTCAGCATCTGCATCACGGCGCCGCTCATCCCCTCGGGGGTCAGCGTGAAGATCCCCAGGACGACGAACCCCATGTGGCTCACCGAGGAGTAGGCGACGAGCCGCTTCACGTCGGTCTGCATCATCGCCACGACCGCCCCGTAAACGATCCCGACCACGGCGAGCACCCCGATCTCCTCGGCGAAGACGCGGGCGGCCTCGGGGAAGAGGTCGAGGTTGAACCGCAGCATCCCGTAGGGCCCCGCCTTCAGCAGCAGCGCCGCCAGGACCACCGACCCCTTCGTGGGGGCCTCGGTGTGGGCGTCGGGGAGCCACGTGTGGAGGGGGAAGATCGGCACCTTGACGGCGAGGCCCACGAAGAACGCGATGAAGAGCCACCGCTGCTCGGCCAGACCGAGCGACAGCTGCTCCATCTGTCGGAGATCGAAGCTGCCCTCCCCGAACTGCCGGGAGGTCTGGAACCACAGGTAGAGGATGGCCACCAGGATGAAGGCGGATCCGAGCATCGTGTACAGGGTGAACTTCACGCTCGCGTACACCCGCCGGCCGGACCCCCACACCCCGATCAGCAGGAACATCGGGGCGAGGAGCGCCTCGAAGAACAGGAAGAACAGGAGCAGGTCGAGGGCCACGAACGACCCGAGCACGACGGTCTCGAGCAGCAGCGACAACGCCATGAACATCCGGACCCGGTGCCGCAGGTCCCACTCGGCGAGGAGCGCGATGGGGAACATGAACGCGGTGAGCACGACGAGCCAGATGCTGAAGCCGTCCACGCCGACGAGGTAGGAGAGCCCGATCTGCGGCACCCAGGGCACCCGTTCCACGAGCTGGTAGCCGGCCCGGCCCTCGTCGAAGACGATGAGGACGCCCAGGGCCACGGCCAGGTCGGCGAGCATCACGCCGAGCGTGAGGGCCTTGGCCCGGCCGTCCGTGGCCCCCCGCCACAGGAGCAGCGGCGGGATCCCCAGCAGCGGGAGGAACACGAGGAGGGTCAGCCAGGGCACGTCAGATCCTCGATCCGAGGAACAGGAGGAGCACCGTGGCCCCGAGCAGGAAGAGCAGGGCGTAGGAGCGCACGAACCCGGACTGGATCACCGGCGCGACCCGGGACGCCCGGGCCACGTCCCGTCCCAGCCCGTTCACCGCGCCGTCCACCACCCGGTCGTCGACCAGGCGGAGGGCGCGCCCCAGCCCGGCGCCGGGCACCCGGACGAGCCAGGCGTAGAGGTCGTCCACGTAGAAGGCGTGGGCCAGCCATCCCGCGAGCTCCGGCCGTCGGCGGGGGAAGGCCTCCGGCTCCACGCGGCCGGACCCCCAGGCCCACCACGCCAGGGCCACGCCGCCCACGGCGACCGCCAACGAGACGAGGAGGAGCACCGCCTCGGACGGGCCGCCCTCACCGTGCTCCAGCGCCCCCGTCACGGGCCGGAGGAACCCGTCCAGGAGCCCCTCCGGGCGCCACCCCAGGACGGCGCCGGTGAGCACGGACCCCGCGGCGAGCAGGGCGAGCGGGATCTGCATCCCCAGGGGCGCCTCGTGCGCCCGACCCGGGTTCCGCCGCTCCCCCGCGAACGCGAGGAACAGCGGGCGGGCGATGTAGACCGCCGAGACGAAGGCGGCCAGCGAGGCGAGGACCCATGCGGCGGTCCGGCCGCTGGTCGAGGCGAAGGCCACGATGTGGTCCTTGGCGAAGAAGCCGGACAGCGGCGGGATCCCGGCCAGGGCCAACGCCCCGACCGCGAACCACGTCGCGGTGACGGGCATCTCCCGGCGGAGGCCCCCCATCCGCCGGAGGTCGGTCTCGTCGCCCAGCCCGTGCATCACGTTGCCGCTCGACAGGAAGAGCAGGGCCTTGTAGGAGGCGTGACACACCAGCAGCAGCATCGCCCCGGAGTACATCCGCATCCCGGCGGCGAAGAACATGAGGCCGATCTGACTCATCGTCGAGTACGCGAGCGCCCGCTTCACGTCGAACTGGCCGATCGACGCCAGCCCGGCGTAGATCGCCGAGCCCAGGCCGATGGCCAGCACGAGCGGCAGCGCCACCGCGGAGGCCTCGAAGATCGGGTGCGACCGGACGACGAGGTACACACCGGCCGTCACCATGGTGGCGGCGTGGATCAGCGCGGAGACGGGCGTGGGCCCCTCCATCGCGTCGGGGAGCCAGACGTGCAGCGGCAGCTGCGCGGACTTCCCCACCGCCCCCGCCAGGAGGAGCAACGAGATCGCCGTGGCGGCGGCCGTCGAGAGCTCCGTCCCCCCGCCCAGCACGGCGTCGAAGCGGAGGCTCCCGGCGTGGATCCAGAGCAGGACGATCCCCAGGAGCAGGGCCGCGTCGCCGATCCGGGTGGTGACGAAGGCCTTCTTCGCCGCGCTGGCCGCCGCCGGGCGCTCGTGCCAGAACCCGATCAGGAGGTAGGAGCAGAGCCCCACGCCCTCCCACCCCAGGTACAGCAGGAGATAGTCGTTCGCCAGGACGAGCACGAGCATGAAGAACACGAACAGGTTGAAGAACGCGAAGAAGCGGCCGACCCGCGGGTCGTGCGCCATGTAGCCGACCCCGTACCAGTGGATCAGCGCTCCGACGCCCGTCACGACGAGGGCCATCGTCATGGACAACGGATCCACGCGGAGCGTCACGTCCGCGGCGAACCGGCCGGCGGCGATCCACCGGAACACCGTGACGACCGTCGCCCGATCCGCGGCCGGGAGGGACAGGAGCTCGGCCAGGACGGCCACGGAGGCCGCGAAGGCCGCGCCCACCAGGGCGGTGGCCACCCAGCCGGCCCGGGCGCCCAGCCGGCGGCCGGCCGGGAGGATGACGGCCGCGCCGGCCAGCGGGAGGGCCGGGATCAGCCAGGTCAGCTCGACCACCCGGTCACCCCCGGAGCACCCTCGCCTGGTCGACGTCCGCGCTCTGCCGCAGGCGGAACACCGACACGATGATGGCCAGACCCACCACGACCTCGGCCGCGGCCACGACCATCGAGAAGAACGCCAGCACCTGGCCCGTCAGGTCGTTGTGCATCCGGGAGAACGCGACCAGCGAGAGGTTCACCGCGTTCAGCTGGAGCTCCACCGACATGAAGATCACGAGCGCGTTCCTGCGGACCAGGACGCCCACGGTCCCCAGCGCGAACAGGATCCCGGACAGGATGAGGTAGGCGGCGATCGGCGTCCTCACGCCCGGACCTCCTGGCGGTCCCGCTGCTCGGCCTCCCGGTCGGCGGGGACCGCGGTCCTCCGGGCCGCGAGCACCATGGCCGCGATCGCCGCCACGATCAGCAGGATCGAGGTGACCTCGAAGGGGAAGAAGTGCTCGCTGAAGAGCACCCGTGCCAGGGCCCGGGCGTTGCCTCCCCGGTTCACCGCGGCGAAGCCGTCCGGCGCCCGGGCGCCGAGGCCCACCCCGGCCCGGACGGCGGTGGCGATCTCCGCCACCAGCCCCACGCCGAGGACGATCGCCAGGAGCCGCTGCCCGCGGAGCTGCTCGACGAGCGACTCCCGGCGGTCCACGCCGAGCAGCATGATCACGAAGAGGAAGAGGACCATGATGGCCCCCGCGTACACGATGATCTGGACGGCGAACAGGAAGGGCGCCCCCAGGAGGAGGAAGAACACGGCCACCGTGAACAGGTTCACGACGAGGAACAGGGCGGCGTGGACCGCGTTCCGCTGGAGCAGCATCGCCACGGCCGACGCCACCGAGATCGGCGCGAACACCCAGAAGACGACGAGGTCCACCTCAGGACCCCCCTCCCCGGACGTCGAGGGTCACCGGCCCTCCTCGGTGCCGGGCGTGCTGCCCAGGGCGGGCGGCGGCTCGAGGAGCTGCTCCTTCGTGAGGATCGCGTCCTCCCGGGTGGCGAAGCTCATCTCGTAGTAGCTCGTGAGCGTGAGGGCCCGGGTGGGGCAGGCCTCCACGCACAGGCCGCACATGATGCACCGCAGGTAGTTGATCTGGTAGTCCTTCGCGTACCGCTCCCCCGCCGAGACCGGGTGCTCGGGGTCGTTCTCCGCCCCCTCCACCCAGATCGCGTCGGCCGGGCAGGCGTACGCGCAGAGCTCGCACCCGATGCACTTCTCCAGCCCGTCGTCGTGGCGGTTCAGCCGGTGCCGTCCGATGTGGGAACGGGGTGGGGGCGGCACGATCACCTTCGGGTACTCCTCGGTCACGTCGGGCCGGAACACCTGTCGGAGGACGACCCGCATCCCCCGGAGGACCGCGCCGGCGGCCTCGGCGAAGCCCATGGGGCGTCGCTCGCTCATGCCCGGACCTCCCCCCGCCGAGCCCCCCGGGCCAGGAGGGGCCAGGCCAGCGAGACCAGCACCAGCACCCCCACCAGGACGGCGGCGGCCGCGAGGACCGGGCCCCGTCCGAACCGCTCGGGGAGCACGATCACCGCGCCCGTGGCCAGGACCCACACGAGCCCGAACGGGATCAGGACCTTCCACCCGAACGCCATCAGCCGGTCGTAGCGGATCCGGGGGAGCGTGGCCCGCACCCACACGTACAGGTAGATCACCAGGAAGACCTTGAGGAGGAACCACAGGATCGGCCAGAGCCACGGGAGGAACGACGGCGCCGGGCCCCGCCAGCCCCCCAGGAACAGCGTCGTGGCCACCGCCGCCACCGTGATCGTGTTCAGGTACTCGCCCAGGAAGAACAGCGCGAAGCGGATCCCGGAGTACTCCGTGTGGAACCCGGCCACGAGCTCGGACTCCGCCTCGGGGAGGTCGAAGGGCGGCCGGTTCGTCTCGGCCAGCCCCGCCACCAGGTAGGTCACGAAGGCGGGGAACTGGGGGATCGCGTTCCACACCCGGTCCTGGGCGGCGACGATCTCCGACATCCGCAGGGAGCCCGAGTACATCAGGACGGCCACGAGGGCCAGCCCCATCCCCACCTCGTAGCTGACCATCTGGGCGGTGCTCCGCATCGAGCCCAGGAGGGGGTAGTTGGAGCCGCTCGACCAGCCGGCCAGGACGACCGCGTACACGGCGAGCGATCCCATGGCCAGGACCCACAGGATCCCCACGTTCAGGTCCGCGAGCTGCAGGGGCACCTCCCGTCCCAGGATCCGGACGTCCGGTCCGAAGGGGATCACGACGAACGCCAGGAAGGCAGGGAGGAGGGCGATCACCGGCGCCACCTCGTAGACCACCCGGTCCGCCTGGAGCGGCCGCACGCCCTCCTTGAAGAACAGCTTGATCCCGTCGGCCAGGGTGACGAGGATCCCCCGGGGGCCGGCCCGCATCGGGCCCATCCGGGTCTGCATGTCGGCGACCACCTTCCGCTCCACCCAGATCAGCAGCAGGACGGAGAGGAGCAGGGCCCCGAACACCACGAGGATCCGGGCCAGCAGCAGGATCCAGCCCACGAGATCCATCAACCGCCTCCCCCGGCCGCGGCATCCTCCGGGGCGGCCGCCGGCTCCTCCCCCCGGATCGGCTCCACCGTGGCCTCCGCCCGGAACGCCCCCGACAGCAGGACGTTCGCCGCGAAGCCGGGCGCGGTGAACGGGACGAAGGCCGCACCCGGGGCCACGCCGTCGGAGACGCGCACCGGGAGCTCCGCGACCCCCTCCGCGGTCCGAACGCGGGCCGGCCGCCCGTCGCCCAGGCCCAGCCGCGCGGCGTCCTCCGGATGCACCTCGAGGAACGCCTCGTCGCCGAGCGCCCGCGTGAGCTCCTGGGCGTCGTCCACGAGCCGCCCCTCGTCCACGAGGAGCGGGTAGGTGAAGAGCACGAGGCCGTCCCCCCGGGCGGGGCGCTCCACGGGCCCGGGGTCGTCGAGCGGGGGGGCCGGACGGGGGGCCAGGAGGGGCCCGGCCTCCGCCCGGAGCTCGTCGAGCGTCTCGAACCCCAGGTCCTCCCCGCAGGCGACGGCCAGCCCGGCGAAGATCTCCCAGTCCGGCCGGGCCAGGCCGATCGGGTCCCGGACCGGGCGGAGCCGCTGCCCCCGGCCCTCCCAGTCCGTGTAGTGGCCGTCCTTCTCCAGGAACGGCGCCGCCGGGAGCACGCAGTCCACGAACGG
This sequence comes from Actinomycetota bacterium, assembly GCA_035573935.1. GTDB lineage: Bacteria > Actinomycetota > UBA4738 > UBA4738 > HRBIN12 > DATLZM01. The sequence goes on along the minus strand of DATLZP010000219.1, from coordinate 282 downwards.
CTCGAGGGCCGGATCCAGCCGGGCGTCCACGAGGACCTTCACCCGGACGTTCTGGAGCGCGCGGCGGGCGAGCGCGGCGTCGGGGTGGTCCCGGAGGGGGTCCACGCCCACCAGGAACAGCACGTCGAGCTCCCGGCGGGCCGCGGCCTCCAGGATGGCCCGGGCGTCCCGTCCCGGCTCGGCCGGGACGGGACCCCACGCCGCCTCGACCTCCGCCCGCTCCGCCGGGTCGGCCACCCGTCGCCCCCCCGGGAGGAGGCCGGGGTGCACCCCCGCCCGGAG
>DATLZP010000218.1:0-12274 GCA_035573935.1 Actinomycetota bacterium | reverse complement strand
TTCCTGAACCTCCTGGCCGCCGAGCCGGAGATCGCCCGGGTCCCGGTGATGGTGGACAGCTCCCGGTTCGAGGTCCTCGAGGCCGGCCTGAAGTGCCTCCAGGGCAAGGGGGTGGCCAACTCGATCAGCCTGAAGGAGGGCCAGGAGGCGTTCCTGGAGAAGGCCCGGCGGATCCGCCGCTACGGGGCGGCGGTCGTGGTGATGGCCTTCGACGAGGAGGGCCAGGCCGAGACCGTGGAGCGGAAGGTGGCGATCTGCGAGCGCGCCTACCGCCTGCTCACCGAGGAGGCCGGCTACGCGCCCGAGGACATCATCTTCGACCCCAACATCCTGGCCGTGGCCACGGGGATCCCGGAGCACGACGCGTTCGCCAAGGCCTTCATCGAGGCCACCCGGATCATCAAGGAGCGCTGCCCCGGCGCCAAGGTCTCCGGCGGGGTGTCGAACCTGTCGTTCTCGTTCCGGGGGAACGACGCGGTCCGGGAGGCGATGCACGCCGCCTTCCTCTACCACGCGATCCGGGCCGGGATGGACATGGGGATCGTGAACGCCGGGCAGCTCGGGCTGTACGAGGACATCCCGGACGAGCTCCGGGAGCACGTGGAGGACGTGATCTTCGACCGGAGGCCCGACGCCACGGAGCGGCTGGTCCGGTTCGCCGAGCACGTCCAGGGCGGTCCCACGAAGCGCGCCGTAGACCTCTCGTGGCGGGAGGCCGACGTCGAGGACCGCCTGGTCCACGCCCTGGTCCACGGGATCGACGACTTCATCGAGGAGGACGTGGAGGAGGCCCGGCGGCGCCACGCCCGGCCCCTGGACGTGATCGAGGGGCCGCTGATGCGCGGGATGCAGGTGGTGGGCGACCTGTTCGGGGAGGGGAAGATGTTCCTCCCCCAGGTCGTGAAGAGCGCCCGGGCCATGAAGCAGGCCGTGGCCTACCTGGAGCCGTTCATGCAGGAGGAGCGGGAGCGGACCGGGGCCGTTGGGCGGCCGCAGGGCAAGGTCGTCCTGGCCACGGTGAAGGGCGACGTCCACGACATCGGGAAGAACATCGTGGGCGTCGTGCTGGGCTGCAACAACTACGAGGTCGTGGACCTCGGCGTGATGGTGCCGGCCGACCGGATCCTGGACACCGCCGTGGAGGAGGCCTGCGACCTCGTCGGGCTGTCCGGGCTCATCACCCCCTCGCTGGACGAGATGGTCCACGTGGCGAAGGAGATGGAGCGCCGGGGGATGCAGCTCCCGCTCCTGATCGGCGGGGCCACCACCTCGCCGCAGCACACCGCGGTCCGGATCGCCCCCGAGTACTCGAGCCCCACGGTCCACGTCCGGGACGCCTCCCGCGTCACGGGCGTCGTCGCCGCGCTCCTGGACCCGGCCCGTCGCGACGCGTTCGACGCCGAGAACCGCGGCCGGCAGGAGCGGCTCCGGCAGCAGCACGCGGCCCGGGACCGGGCCCCCCTCCTGCCGATCGAAGCGGCCCGGGCCAACCGGACCCGGGTGGTGTGGGACCAGGCCGACCTTCCGCCCGCGCCGTTCGTCGGGACCCGGACGATCGAGGTCGACGTGGCCACGCTCCGTCCCTACATCGACTGGACGTTCTTCTTCACGGCCTGGGAGCTGAAGGGCCGCTACCCCCAGATCCTCGACCACCCGACGCACGGGGCCGTGGCCCGTGAGCTCCTCGACGCGGCGAACGCGATGCTCGATCGGCTGGAGGCGGAGGGCGCGCTGGCCGCCCGGGGCGTCCACGGGTTCTGGCCGGCGGCCGCCGACGGCGACGACATCGTCCTGGGCGGGGGCGAGCGGTTCCCCTTCCTCCGCCAGCAGGCCGAGCACGCCGACGGCAGGCCGAACCGCTGCCTGGCCGACCACGTGGCGCCGTCCGGCTCCGGCCTCCGGGACCACGTCGGCGCGTTCGCCGTGGCGGTGTTCGGCGCCGAGGAGCGGGCGGCCCGCTTCCAGGCGGCCCACGACGACTACTCGGCGATCATGGTGAAGGCCCTGGCCGACCGGCTGGCGGAGGCGTTCGCCGAGCACCTGCACGAGCGGGTCCGGCGGGAGTGGTACGCGCCGGACGAGCGCCTGTCGCCGCAGGAGCTGATCGAGGAGCGCTTCCGCGGGATCCGGCCGGCCTTCGGCTACCCGGCCTGCCCCGACCACAGCGAGAAGGAGCGGCTGTTCGCCCTCCTCGGGGCCCGCGGGGTAGGGCTCGAGCTCACCGAGACCTGCGCCATGCTCCCCCCCTCCGCAGTGGCCGGGATCTACCTGCACCACCCCTCGGCCCGCTACTTCAACGTGGGCCGGATCGGGCGGGACCAGGTCGAGGACTACGCCGCCCGCAAGGGGTGGAGGGTGGAGGAGGCGGAGCGCTGGCTCCGCCCGAACCTGGCGTACGACCCGGTGGAGGCGGCGGTCCGCTCGGCGTAGCGCCGGCGGGCTCCGCTGGTAGGCTCGTCGGCCGTGCGAGCGCTCTGGCACCCCTTCGCCGACCTGGCCGCCATCGAGCGGACCGGCGAGCTCGTGATCGATCGGGGCGAGGGCGTGCACGTCTGGGACGAGCAGGGCCGGCGCTACCTCGACGCCACGGCGTCCCTCTGGTACTGCAACGTGGGGTACGGCCGGGAGGAGATCGCCGAGGCCGCGGCGGCCCAGATGCGCCGCCTGCCCGCCTACTCCACCTTCGGCGACCTGGCGAACCGGCCGGCCCTCCGGCTGGCCGAGCGCCTGGCGTCGATGGCCCCCGTCCCGGGGGGGACCGTGTTCCTCACGAGCGGGGGCTCGGACTCCATCGACACGGCGGCGAAGATCGCCCGCCGCTACTGGCAGCTCCTGGGCCAGCCCGAGCGCACGGTCCTGGTGCACCGGACCGGCTCCTACCACGGCATGCACCTCGGTGGGACCAGCCTGGCCGGGATCGAGGCCAACGCCTCCGGCTACGGCCCCCTGGTGGGGGACGTGGTCCGGGTGGCCTGGGACTCGGCGGAGGCGCTCCGCGAGGCCCTGGAGCGCACCGGGGCGGAGCGGGTGGCGGCGTTCTTCTGCGAGCCCGTGATCGGGGCGGGTGGCGTGTTCCCGCCGCCGGAGGGCTACCTCCGAGAGGCCCGGGAGGTCTGCCGGGAGGCCGGCGTGCTGTTCGTGGCCGACGAGGTGATCACGGGATTCGGTCGGTGCGGCGCCTGGTTCGCCAGCACCCGCTTCGGGCTGGATCCGGACCTCGTCACCTGCGCCAAGGGGGTGACGAGCGGCTACCTCCCGGCGGGGGCCGTCCTCGTGGCCCCCTGGGTGGCCGAGCCGTTCGCCCGCCCGGGGGCGGGGATGTTCCGGCACGGGTACACGTACTCGGGCCACGCCGCGGTGGCCGCGGCGGCCCTGGCGAACCTCCAGGTGATGGAGCGGGAGGACCTCCCCGGGGCCGCCCTCCGGCTGGAGGGGGAGCTGGCCGGCGAGCTCGAGCCGTTGACCCGCCACCCCCTGGTGGAGGAGGTCCGGGCCGGGACCGGCGTGCTGGCCGCGGTCCAGCTCGACCGGGGCCGGATCGCCGCCGACCCCGGGCTGCCGGCGCGCGTGGTCCGGGCCTGCCGGGAGGCGGGCATCCTGACCCGGGCCCTGGCCACCGGCGCCCTCCAGGTCTCACCCGCCCTCACGATCGGGGGGACCGAGCTCCGGGAGCTGGTCGATGGGATCCGGGCGGCCCTGGACGACGTGCTGGAGCGCGAGCCGGTGCGCGACGGGAGCGCCGACGCTCCCCGCCCGGCGAGCTAGTGGAACGAGTGGCCGCAGGCGCAGGTGCCCTGGGCCACGGGGTTGTCGATCGTGAAGCCCGAGGCCTCCAGGGTGTCCACGAAGTCGATCGTGGCCCGGGTGAGGTAGGGCGCGCTCATCCGGTCCACGACGACCCGGACCCCGAACTGCTCCTCGACCACGTCGGCCTCGCCGATCCGATCGTCGAGGTACATCGCGTACCGGAGCCCGGAGCAGCCGCCTGGCTGGACGGCGACCCGGAGCGCGATGTCCGGCCGCCCCTCCTCCTCCAGCAGCTCCCGCACCTTGCCCGCGGCGGTCTCGGTCAGGCGGATCGTCTTCACCTCGGTGTCCACGACCCCATTGTACAGGGAGGCGGTCTCCCTCCCCGTCAGCGCTCGGCGATCGCGGCCGGCCTGGCCCCGGTCACGCGGAGCAGCTCCCGGGGGGTGGTGCGGAACACGGCGTCCGGGGTGCCGGCCGCCGCCCACAGCTCGTCCAGCGCCAGGAGGTCGCGGTCCACCAGGCGGCGGACGGGCCCGGGGTAGCCGAGCGGCGGCGTCCCCCCGATGGCGAAGCCCGTGGCCCGCCGGGCCTCCTCCGGCGTGGCCCGGCGGACCGAGGAGGCGCCGAGCTCCGCCGCCAGCCGCTCGGGATCCACGCGGTTCGCCCCGGACGTGAGGGCCACGACCGGCTCCCCGTCGGCCACGAACACCAGGCTCTTCACGATCTGGGCCACCTCGCACCCGATGGCCCGCGCCGCATCGGCCGCGGTTCTCGTCCCCTGGGGGAATCGCCGGACCTCCACCGAGAGCCCGGCCTCCCGCGCCGCCCGCTCGAACCGCTCGATCGCTCCGCCCACCGCCCCTCCTACCGGTCCCCGGCCGCCCCGAGCGGCAGCCGCTCCGTCCCCACGTCCGCCGCCGTCTCCGCGGCCAGATCCTCCAGCGCCCGGCGGGCGTCGCCCATCGCCCGCTCCTCCCCGAACCGCTCCACGAGGCTCCGGACCGGGACGCCGTCCGGACGGACGCCGGCCCGCCCGCAGAGCACGACGGCCGGACGCCCCGCCGCTCGGGCCGTCCGGAGCACGCCGGCCACGACCTTCCCCCGGAGCGACTGGGGGTCGAGCGACCCCTCGCCGGTGAGGACGAGGTGGGATCGCTCCACCCGAGCCCCGAGGCCGAGCGCCTCCATCACCACCTCCACGCCGGGGCGGACCCGGGCCCCCAGGAACGCGACCAGCCCGGCCCCGAGGCCGCCGGCCGCCCCCGCCCCCGGCAGCTCGCGCACGTCGATCCCCAGGTCGCGGTGGAGGACCGAGGCGTAGTGGGCCAGGGCCCGGTCGAGCAGGACGACGTCCTCCGGACGGGCCCCCTTCTGGGGACCGTAGACGACGGAGGCCCCGGCCGGCCCGACGAGCGGGTTGTCCACGTCGGTGGCGGCCAGGAACCGGACGCGCCGGGCGGCCCGGTCGAGCCCGGTGGCGTCCACCCGGGCCAGCCGGAGGAGGGCCGCACCGCCCGGGCCGAGCTCCCGGCCCTCGGCGTCGAGGAGCCGCACGCCCAGCGCCTGGGCCATGCCCGCCCCCCCGTCGTTCGTCGCGCTGCCCCCCAGGCAGACGATCACCTCGGCCGGGCCGTGGCGGAGGGCGGCCCGGATGAGCTCCCCGGTCCCCCGCGTGGTCGCCCGGAGGGGGTCCCTCCGTGCCTCGGGGACCAGGGCCAGCCCGGAAGCCCGGGCCATCTCGATCACCGCCACGCACCCCCCCGGCCCGGGGGCCACCCCGTAGTCCGCCTCCACCGGATCGCCCAGGGGCCCCGTCACCCGGGCCCGGTGCCGCTCGCCGCCCAGCGCCGCGAGGAGCGCATCGAGGGTCCCCTCCCCGCCGTCGGCCATCGGGGCCTCCTCCGGGTCGTCCCCGGGCCGGGCCCGCCGCCACCCGGCCGCCATCGCCGCCGCGGCCTGTGGCGCCGTGAGGGTGCCGCGGAACTTGTCCGGTGCCACGAGCACGCGCAGGGACGCCATCCGCCGGATGCTACGATGCGCGCCGATGCCCGCGACCGAGCTGGTGCCGTGGCGCTGAGCCGGGGCGAGCTGCTGGCCGCGGCCAGGGGCGAGCGCGAGGGACTGGGGCGGACCATCCAGTACGCGCCACCCGAGAGCTGGGAGGCGCCGAGCGCCTGCCCCGGCTGGTGGAACCGGGACGTGGTGGCCCACCTGGCCGCGCAGGACACGGCCGCCGCGCAGCTGCTGGCCGACGAGGAGCCGGTGGAGCTCGAGGCCTACCGGCGGTCGCTGGGCGACGCCCCGTTCAGCGTGGACGGCCTCAACGACTTCGCCGTGGCCAACCGGGCGGGGCGACCGTACCGGGAGGTCCTCCGGGAGTGGGGCCGGGCCGCCGACGCCCTGCTCGCGCTGGCCGCTCGCCTCCCGGAGCAGGATTGGGAGCAGCGCAGGGTCCCGTGGATCGCCGGCACCATCCGGGTGCCCTACCTGATCCAGTCCCGGGTCGTCGAGTGGTGGGTGCACGGCGAGGACATCCGGGCCGGCGCCGGGATGGGGCCCCGGATCGAGCACCCGCCGATCTTCCTCACGAACGACCTGGCGATCCGGATGCTGCCCTGGGCGCTCTCCCTGGCCGGCCTGGCCTTCCCGGGACGGAGCGTCCTCGTCGAGCTGGAGGGGGCCGGCGGCGGGAGGTGGCACTGGGGCCTGGGGGTCCGGGAGGTCCCCGCCGAGGACGAGAAGCCCGACGCCTTCATCGTGGGCCGCGCCCACCCGTTCGCCCTGGTCGCCGCCCGGCGGGCCTCGGCCGATCGGTTCCTCGACGACGGGCAGCTCGCGGTGGGGGGCGACGAGGACCTGGCGCTCACCATCCTGGAGCACATCCGGGTCTCTCCCTGAGGCCGGCCGGGGCCCCCGTCCGTACTCCTCCGTGAGGTACCGTGCGTCGCGTGCGCTTCCGTGAGGGCGGTTCCGACGCCGCGCTGATGCGGGCGTTCCGCCGGCGCGACCCGGCCGCGGCGGCGGCGCTGTACGACCGGTTCGCCTCGCGGATCTACGGGCTGGGGATCGTGATGCTGGGGAGCGATGCCGCGGCCCAGGACCTCGTCCAGGACACCTTCGTCAAGCTGTGGCGGAACGCGGACCGGTACGAGCCGTCGCGGGGCCGCCTGGACACCTGGGTCCTGCTGATCGCCCGGAGCCTGGCCATCGACGCGCTCCGTCGCCGCGTGCTGGAGGCGCGCTCCCTCGAGCGGTCCGGCGCCCCCCGGGACGTCTCGGCCGAGCCCGGCCCGGACGAGCGGGCCGAAGCCGAGGACCTCGCGGTCCGGGCCCGCCGGGCGATGGAGGGGCTCTCGGACGGCCAGCGGGCCGCGCTTGAGCTCGCGTACTTCGGGGGGAAGACGAGCGCGGAGGTGGCCGAGCTGGAGGGGATCCCGCTGGGGACGGCCAAGACCCGGATCCGGACGGCCCTCCTCAAGCTCCGGGAGGCGCTGCGGGAGGAAGAGCGTGAGCTGTGAGGGGGTCCGCGACCAGCTGGCCGAGCACCTCCTCGGCACCCTCCCGCCGGAGGAGGACGGGGTGGTGCGACGCCACCTCCGGGGCTGCGCGGCGTGCCGCCGGGAGGCGGCCACGCTGGCAGAGGGCGTGAGCACGTTCGCCCGCGCCGCGCACGACGTCCCGGGGCCCGAGCGGCTCCGGGACCGCGTCCTCGCCGTGCTGGACGAGGAGTGGGCGGAGGACCCCGCCCGGGCGGGCCGGCGCGCTCCCTGGCCGGCCGTGGCCGCGGTCCTGCTCCTCCTGGCCGCCACCGTGGGGGCCGTCCGGGCCCAGCTCCGGGCGGAGCGGTACGAGGAGCGGGCCCTCCGCTACGAGCGGCTCCTCGAGGCGCTGGGCGGGGAGTCCGTGCGGGTCGGCGAGCTGCGCCCGGTGGGGGACCGGGCGTTCCGCGGGAGCTTCGTGCTGTACGACTCCAAGGTCGGGCAGTCGTGGGCGCTCGTCCTGGTCCGGGCCCCGGGGATGGAGGGCACGGCCCGCGTCACGCTGTGGACCGCGGACCGCCGCCGCATCGACCTCCACCCCCTGGAGTTCGGCCCGGGGGGCGAGGCCGCCACCTGGCTGGTGACCACCTGGGACCTCCGCCCGTTCGACCGGCTGAGCGTGACGGCGCCCGGCGGCGAGCTGCTGGCCCGGGGGGTGGTCAGCGGCTAGCGACGGACCACCAGGCGCTCGATCCGCCTGGGCCGGGCCCCGAACCGGTACTTGTAGGCGAAGTCCCCCTTCAGCAGGTCGAACCCCGAGCAGCCCGACTCGATCGCCGTCCGGATCACCTCGGCCACGAGCACCATCCCGGGCGAGAGGTGCCGCCAGGCGTGGTCGAAGGCCGAGTTGTAGAGGTAGTAGCAGCCCTCGAAGCGGAAGCCGATCGTCCCGGCCACCCGCTCCTCCCCCACCTCGAGGAACGTGAGGTTGAAGATCCCCCGGGGGAGGAACGTCTCCCCCAGCCGGCGGAAGAAGATCTCCATCCCCGCCTTCATGAACACGCCCTTCGGCCCCTCGCTCGATCGGTGCAACGCCACGAAGCGGTCCAGGAACGCGTCGAGCGTCTCGGTCGTCGCCAGGCAGATCCGGTAGGGGCCGGCCTCGGCGGCCAGCCGCCGGGCCTTCCGCCGGATCTCGTGCCGGAGCTTCGCGGGGAGGCCGGCCAGGTACGCGTCCCAGGACCCGGGGAGGGCGAGGAAGGGCGCCACCCCGTTCACGTCGTCCTCCACCTCGACCGCGAGCCCCTGGGCCAAGGCGGCCTCCCGGAGCCGCGCCAGCCAGGGCCGATCCTCGGGGAGCCCCCGGAGGTCCGCCTCGTCCCAGTCGTCCCGGCGGACGAGGGCCGCCCAGAGCTCCTTGGCGAAGGCCTCTCCCGCCCCGGGGACGGCCACGGGGCCCATGTAGTCGGTGACCTCGGTCCCCCCGAGGAAGCGGAGGGTCCGGCCGATCCGCTCGAAGGCCGCGGCCCCCACCTGCACCCCCTCCTCCTCCTCCCCGAACGCGAGGAGGAGGTGCTCCGGGCTCTCCCCGAACTCCTCCCAGTAGAGCTTGAGGTAGGCGGGGGTGTGGAAGAACGTCCCGGCCGGGTCGGCGGCCACCAGGTCCGACCAGTCGCGGCGGGCGAAGTCCCGCCCGTCCTCCGAGAAGACGATCCTCACGCGGCGTCCCTCGGCTCCAGGACGAACAGCGTGTGCGGGTACGTCTTGAGCGTCGGCCACATCGGTCGGTAGGTCTCCCGGTGCACCAGCCGGAGCCCTCGCCCGGCGAACGCCTCCTCCCAGGCCCGGGCGGAGCGGAACGTGCAGGGGGTGGGGACGCCGTGGCGGACGTTGAGGAGCCGATCCCACGCCGCGTTGAACGCCCGGTCCAGCGCCGTGGCCGGGGTGTCCTCGGTGACGATCACCCGCTCCCGGGCGATCCGTCGCGCCTCGTCGATCACCCGGGGTTGGTCGTCGTACGACGTGACGTGGTGGAGGACGAACATCATCAGCACGACGTCGAACGAGCCGTCGGGGACCGGCACGTGGAACGGGTCGGTCTGGGCGATGAACGGCAGCGAGCGGTCCCGGTTCCGGTACTCCACGAGGTCGCAGAGGGTCGGTCGGACGCCGGTCCGGCGGGCCAGCCACCTGCTCATGAACCCGGTGCCGGCCCCCAGGTCGAGCATCGTCTGCCCCGCCCGGAGGTGCGGGGCGATCCGGCTCCCCTCCTCGTTCTCGCGCAGGAACACCCCGCCGATGCTACCGACGCGGCGCCGGGACGACCCCGCTACCAGGAGCCCCCGCCGCCTCCCCCGCCGCCTCCCCCCGAGGAGCCGCCGGAGAACCCGCTCCCCCCGGACGCCGAGGGGGTGGAGGCGATCGTGCCCGCGGTCGTCACCGCGAAGCCGTCGATCGCCTCGGCGAAGGAGGCCGGACCGCCGGGGTGGCTGCCGACGTACCACCCGGCGCCGGGGGGAGCCGCCGCCAGGCCCTCGAAGGCCCGGGCCCACTTCTCGGTGAGCCCGAACACGACCGCGAACGGCAGGTAGCGGGAGAAGACGTGCTCCTCCTCCGCCCACCGGGCCATGTGGGCCTCGGCCGTCTCGATCACCCTGCGGAAGCCGCGGAGGCGACGCACCATCCCGGTGCCCGCGGCCGTCCGACGGGGCATCCGCCCGGAGAGGGCGGCCAGCGCCACCCCCGCCAGCGCCACCGGCACGGGGACGATCCCGAGGTGCGTGGAGCGCGCCGCGAGGAGGACCAGGAGCCCGCCGGCCACGGCCAGGCCGGCGCCGATGAGCGCCCAGCGCCGGCGGACGAGGTCCGGACGGGCGGGGAACCATCCCCGGTCCACCGCGTCCTCGTACAGGGCCCGCTGGACCCGCTCCAACCGTCCCCGGAAGCGCTGACGGAGCTCCGAGAGGCGGACCGTTCCACCGTCCCGGAAGAGCCCCTCGAGCAGCAGGCGCTCGTACCGGAGCAGCTCGGCGTCCGGGGGGCGCGTCTCCCGGAGGACCCAGTCCGGCTTCCGGAACCAACCCCGCTCCGGGACCTCCTCGATCGCCAGGTAGCCGCGGACGGCGAGGTCCACGATGGTCGCGGTGACGTCGAGCGGATTGGCGCGCTCGTCGAGGAGCGTGCCCACCTGTCCCGGGCGGAGGCCCTCGGGCGGCGCGAACTCGACCGGCCCCTCCCCCGCCTCGAGCAGCGGCACCGCTTGCTCCTCCCCGGTCGGGTTGCCGTGCAGGACGTCGACGGGCGAACCGCGGTAGCGGCGGTCCCGCCCGGCGATCCACAGGAGCCGGGCCAGCGCGACGGCGGCGGCCAGCGCGAGGGCCAGGGCCGCCCCCAGGGTGAACGGGGTGACGGCGAAGGCCCGGGCCAGGCTCCACCGCTCCTTGAGCACCGGCCGGGGCTCCGGCACGGCGCCCTTGGGGAGCCCGACCACGACGGTGAGCCCCTCGTGGGGTCCGAGCCCCCGGTGACGGAACGCGGCCCGCTCGCCTCGGGCCGTGGCGGCCGCGCAGGGGAGCCCAGAGCCCTCGGGGCCGGCGAAGCAGGCCACCCGGGCCACCGGACCCGGTGCCCGGACCGTCACCGCGGCGCGCGAGACGGGGACCGGCCAGGCCGTCCCCACGGCGTTCCAGTAGAGCTCGTCGTGGTCCCCGAAGCCGTTCAGGGCACCGTCGACGGCGTAGGTGAGCTCGTACGTGTGGCGGCCGGAGATCGTGCGGTCGGGGTCGCCGATCCGGATCCGCAGCACCGATCCCTCCTCCTCCACCTGGTAGCCGACCGGGGTGCCGGGGGAGCCGCGCACGGAGCGCACCTCGAGCGGGTAGACGCGGTCGTAGGTGTCGTCGTAGCGGAAGCGGACCGGGATGTCGCGGAAGATCCCGTGCCGCTCGTTCGGCCCGAAGTCGTACACGATCGTCTCGGTGACGATGATCCGGCCCGACCGCTCGATCTGGATCCGGACGTCGAAGGAGGCGATGCGCTCCCCGGTCTCGCCGCCGGCGCTGCCCGCGGCCCCGCCCACGAGCAGCGCAGCGAGGAGCCCCGCCAGGGTTCCCCGACCCGGCCGCCGCGGCCGATCCGCGTCCCGCACCGGGCACAGGGTACGCCGGGTCGAGCCCGTCCGGCCCTACGGCGCCGGGAGCACCGAGGGGGAGGGAACCTACGTCGTCCGCACGATGATGGAACGCCTGCCGGCGGGCAGGAAGGCAGGGAGAGCGATCCCGGAGGTGTGTTCCATGGCTCGGACCGGCTCCCGCGCGCTGCTGCCCATCCTCACGGTCGCCTTCCTCGTCGCACCGGCGTCCGCCGCGCTCGCGGACGGCCCGACGTACGGTGTCGTCGACCCCGTGACCGAGGTCACCCAGGAAGCCTCGAACGTCGTGGAGGAGGTGGGCCAGACGGCCGAGGAGACCGCGGGCAGCGCCGGGCAGGCCGTGGAGGAGGTGGGCCAGACCGCCGTCTCGGGCGACGCTGCCACCGGCGCCTCCCTCCCCCTGGCGTGGTCCGATCCCCGCCGGGCCCCGGAGGGGGAGACCGCCGCCCTGGCGCCCCGGTCGGAAGCCGTCGCGGCCGGTGACGAACGGGACGGCTCCACCGTCGTGGCGGAGGCCGGACAGCAGATCGGGAACGGCTCCGGGCGGATGGAGCCATGCGGCATGCCGAGCCTGGGGTGTCTGCTGTCCCGCGCCCTGCGGTCCCCCGGGCTCACGACCGCCGTCGTGGTCGGGGCCCTGGCCATCACCGGGCTCACGGTCGGAGCGGCGCTGTGGCTCATGGGCGCCCTGGGAGGGGGAGGTGGAGCCGCTGTCATCGTCGCCAGGGGGGACCGCCCTCGGCGCCGCGGGGCCTGAGGCCGAACGACGCCACGCGGGCAGGACCGCGCCGGGCCCGGCGACCTTCCCCGGGCCCCGGCCACCCCGTCGCCCCGGTCCCCCGCCGCGGCCGGCTCCCGGCCTGCGGATCGCGCTCGTGGCCTCGGCGATCGGCGG
>DATLZP010000217.1:0-3584 GCA_035573935.1 Actinomycetota bacterium | reverse complement strand
TCGTGGACCCGAACCGGGAGAACGACGTCCGGACCGTGCGGCTGTCGTTCCTGGAGGGCTAGCTACAGGTACTGGCCCGGACCGCGCTCCCGACCGTCGACGGCCGAGGCCACGGCCTGGACGTCCCGTTCCCGCAGCACGAGGTACTCCTCGCCGTGCAGCTCGGCCTCCAGGCCGGCCTGGGGGAGGAACAGGATCCGGTCCCCGACCTTCACGTGGCGGACGTCCGGCCCGACCAGCATCACCTCCGCCCACACCAGGCGCTTGGGTGCCTGGGCCGCGGTGGCCGGGATCAGCAGGCCGCCTCGGGAACGCCGCTCGCCGTCGTCGGGGACGCGCACGGCCAGCCGGTCCCCGGTGAGCCGGACCTCGTGCTCGCCCCCCGGTTCGGGGGCCCTCCGTTCCAGCGTCCTGGCCATCATCCGTAATCCTACGGCCGCCCGAGCGGTGCACGGCGGCGGCCCACGACGCCCGCCCGTCGCGCTCGGTAGGATGCCGGACCGTGTCCGCACCGACGACCTCCGAGCTGCTGGAGGGGGCCGTCCGAGCCCTCCGGGCGTCCCCGGCCATCGACCACTGGCAGCGGGATCGGGAGCGGATCGAGGCCGAGGATCTCCTGGCCTTCGCCCTGGGGCAGGAGGAGCTCCCGGCCGACGGCCCCGTTTCCCCCGCGGCTCGCCGTCGGTTCGAGGCCCTGGTGGCCCGGCGGGCGGCCGGGGAGCCCGTCGCCTACCTGAAGGGGTTCACGGAGTTCCGGGGGCTGCGGGTCGGCGTCCGGCCCGGGGTCTTCGTCCCCCGGGGCTCGAGCGAGTTCCTGGCGGAACAGGCGATCCGGCGTCTGCGGGGGCGGCGCCGGCCGGTGGCGGTGGACCTGGCCACGGGGGCCGGCCCCGTGGCCCTGGCCATCGCGCACGAGGTGCGGGGCGCCGAGGTCCACGGGACCGACCTCTCGGCCGAGGCGGTGGCCGTGGCCCGGGCCAACGCCCGGCGCCTCGGCCTGGCGGCCACGTTCCGGGCGGGGGATCTGTTCGCTCCGCTCCCGGTGGGGCTGGCGGGCCGGGTCGACGTGGTCACGCTCCACCCTCCCTACGTGCCGCGGCGGGAGCTCCGTGACCTCCCCCTGGAGATCCGCCGCTACGAGCCGGTCCACACCCTGACCGACCGGTCTCCCCACGGGCTGGGGCTCGTCGAGCGGGCCGTCGGGGAGGCGCCGCGGTGGCTCCGCCCCGGGGGCTGGCTGCTCATCGAGGTGAGCCCGGATCGGGCCCGGGCCGTGGCCGGGCTCCTGCGACGCTCCGGGTTCCGCGACGTCCGCAGCACGAGGGACCGGTCGTTCGCGGTCACTCGCGTGATCACCGGCCGCCGAGGGGGAGGGGACGGATGACGACGGTCGCCCCCTACGGCACCTGGCCTTCACCGATCACCGCGGCGGTCGTCGCCGAGAGCGGGATGGGCCTCTCCGACCTCCGCCTGGTCGACGGGGCGGCCTGGTGGCTGGAGATGCGCCCCGGGGAGGGCGGGCGGAACGTCCTCGTGCGGCGCGACCCCGCCGGGGAGCGGGTCGACATCACGCCGGCCGGGTTCGACGCCCGGACCCGGGTCCACGAGTACGGGGGCGGGGCGTGGTGGCCGCACGACGACGCCGTGGTCTTCGCGAACTTCGCCGATCAACGGCTCTACCGGCAGGAACCCGGGGGGGTGCCTCGCCCCATCACGCCGGACGTGGGGGGCGCCTGGCGCTTCGCGGACGGGATCGTCCTCCCCCACGATCGGCTCCTCTGCGTCCGGGAACGGCACGAGGGGGGCGCGGTGCGGCACGAGCTCGTCGCGCTCCCCCCGGACGGCTCGGAGCCGCCGACGGTGGTCGCGGCCGGCCCCGACTTCTGCTCCACGCCGCGGGTCTCCCCCGACGGGCGCCGGCTGGCCTGGCTCACCTGGGACCACCCCCGGATGCCCTGGGACGGCACCGAGCTCCGGGTGGCCGAGCTCCTCCCAGACGGGACGCTCGCCGAGGAGCGGGTCGTGGCCGGCGGGCCCGAGGAGTCCGTGTTCCAACCGGCGTGGAGCCCCGACGGGGCCCTCCACTTCGTCTCGGACCGCACCGGGTGGTGGAACCTGTACCGCCTGGGGGACGATGGAGCCGTCGCGCTGGCCCCGATGGAGGCGGAGTTCGGCCAGCCCCAGTGGCTGTTCGGGATGGCCACGTACGGCTTCCTGGTCGATCGCCGGATCGTCTGCGCCTACGACCGGCACGGGGAACAGCGGCTGGCCATCCTCGACCCGGGGACCGGCGAGCTGCTGGACCTCGACGTGCCGTACACGCACGTGGGCTGGTCCCTCGACGTCCAGGGGCACCAGGTGCTGTTCCTGGGCGCTTCCCCGTCCAGGTCCGAGCGGGTCGTGCTCCTCGACCTGCTGAGCCGGGAGGTGGAGGAGCTCCGGGCGAGCTTCGAGGTTCCGTTCGAGGAAGCCTTCTTCCCTCCCCCCGAGGCGATCGCGTTCCCCACCGACGGCGGGGAGACGGCCCACGCGTTCTTCTATCGCCCGGCCCACCCCGACGTCGTGGGTCCGGAGGGGGAGCGGCCGCCGCTCGTCGTGATGACCCACGGGGGACCCACGGCCGCCACGAGCTCCGCCCTCGATCTCCGGAAGCGCTTCTGGACCTCGCGGGGCTTCGCCGTCGTGGACGTGAACTACCGGGGGAGCACGGGCTACGGTCGTGCCTACCGGGAACGGCTCCGCGGGAACTGGGGCCTGGTGGACGTGGCCGACTGCGTCGCCGCGGCTCGGTTCCTGGCCGAGCGGGGGGACGTGGACCCCGCCCGGATGGTGATCCGCGGAGGGAGCGCCGGCGGGTACGCCACGCTCTGCGCCCTCACGTTCCACGACGCCTTCGCGGCCGGCGCGAGCTACTACGGGATCGGGGACCTCGAGGCCTTCATCCGCGAGACCCACGACTTCGAGTCGCGCTACCTGGACGGGCTCGTGGGCCCCTACCCCGAAGCCGCGGACCGGT
The DNA here is from genome assembly GCA_035573935.1 of Actinomycetota bacterium. Classification (GTDB taxonomy): domain Bacteria; phylum Actinomycetota; class UBA4738; order UBA4738; family HRBIN12; genus DATLZM01. Next base: position 568 of record DATLZP010000217.1, on the reverse strand, counting down.
ACCGGGAGCGGTCCCCCCTCCGCCACCTGGACCGGCTGTCGCGGCCGGTCCTCGTCCTCCAGGGGGCCGAGGACGAGATCGTCCCCCCCACCGAGGGGCGGCGGATCGTGGAGGCCCTGGGCGCGAAGGGCATCCCGCACGCGTACCTGGAGTTCGAGGGGGAGCAGCACGGGTTCCGCAAGGCGGAGAACGTGGCCCGGGCCCTTCTCGCGGAGCTCTCGTTCTACGGTCAGGTCCTGGGCTTCCGGCCGGCCGATCGGATGGAGCCGCTCCGGGTCGAGCACCTCCCGGGCTGAGCCCGGACCGGCGGTGGGTTCAGCCGCCGATCATCGACATGCTGCGGGCGGGCTGGACGAAGTCGGGATGGTTGATGCGGTGCCCGGACCACTTGCGCCAGACGGTGCGACGGATCCGGGCCTCGAGGTCCGCGTCGTCGGCGCCGGAGCGCATCGGCCCCCGGAGGTCGGTCTCCTCCAGCGCGAACAGGCAGGCCCGGAGCTGCCCCTCGGCGGTGAGGCGGAGCCGGTCGCAGCGGTCGCAGAACGGCTCGGTGACCGAGGCGATCACC
>DATLZP010000216.1:0-7534 GCA_035573935.1 Actinomycetota bacterium | reverse complement strand
CCCGCCACCGCCGGTTGGCCTCGGCCTCGGCCTCCGTGGCCCCCCGCTCCGCCTCCGCCGCCTCGTCCCGGACGGACCGCGCCCGGCGGGCCGCCTCGGCGGCCGTCCGGAGCTCCTCCTCCGCGGCCGCGCGGTCGGCCTCGGCCCGGACCAGCTCCTCTTCGAGCGCGGCGGCATCCAGCGCCCGCAGGGCCTCCCGCTCCGCCCGCAGCCGCCCCAGCCGCTCCCGGATGGCGGCCAGGTCCCGCCGGGCCGCCTCGACCTCCACCCGCAGGCGGACCGGGGGGTCGGCCGGCCGGGGGAGCTCGGGGAGGTCCACCGCGACCGATCCCGCCGCCGCCAGCCGCTCCCGGTAGGCGGCCCGGGCATCGTCCAGGCCGGCCAGGCGCTGGAGCAGCACCTCCTCCTCCCGTCGGCCGGCGGCCGCCTCCCGCTCGGCGGCCGCCATCCGCTCGGCGGCCGCCCCGATCTCCGCGTCGGTGGCCTCGATCTCCGCCCCCAGGGCGTCCAGCTCCGCCGTCACCCGATCCAGCCGCTCCCGCTTCGGCCTCAGGCGCTGCCGGGCCGCCGCCAGGTCGTGCTCCAGCACCCGGAGCTCGGCCCTGATCTCCCGGGCCCGGTCGTCCCCGCGCCGCGCGGTGTGGATGGCGAGGGGGCCCACCAGCACGCCCTCCGGGGTGACGAAGGACGCCCGGGGATGGCGCCGGCGCTTCTCGGCGGCCTCGGCCAGATCGGCCGCCAGGTAGACGTCGCCGAGGAGCGTGCTCACGAGCCCACGGGCCTCCGGATCCGCCCGGACCGCGTGGAGCAGGCTCCGCTCGCCGGGGATCACCGCCGCCCCCGGCCCGCCCGAGGCCACGGCCAGGATCGCGCCGTCCCCCTCCGGCGCGTCGGCCAGCGCCGCGTCGGCGTCCGCGTACACCACGGCGTCGGCGAACGGCCCCAGCGCGGCCAGGAGGGCCCGCTCCAGCCCCTCCTCGGCCCGGACCAGGTCCAGGAGGAGCCCCAGGGCCCGGGACCGGCCGGCCTGCAGGAACCGGCCCCCCGGCGTCTCCTCGAGGTCTCGGAGGCGCTCGGCCAGCAGGTCGCGGCGGGCCGCCTGGCGGCGCACGGCCTCCTCCAGCTCCCCCACCGCGTCCACCAGGCCCCGACGCTCGGCCTCGAGGGCGTCCCGACGCTCGGCGAGCGGGGTCTGGGCCGCGTCCAGGCGCTCGATCTCGGCGCCGAGCCCCTCCCGCTCCCGGTCGGCCTGCCCGATCCGGGCCCGGACCTCCTCCAGCGAGCGCTCCAGCCGCTCCCGATCCCGCTCCGCCGCGGCCAGGGCCCCCCGGATCGTCTCCACCTGGGCTCGGCGGGCCGCCGCCTCCTCCGTGAGCCGCCGCCGCTCCTCCTCCACGGCCCGACGGAGCCGTTCCCGCTCCCGGAACTCGGCCTCCGCCGCCTCGAGCTCCCGCTCCTTCCCGGCGAGCTCCCCGTCCACCCGGGCCAGGTCGGCCTCCGCCCGGGCCAGCTCCTCCTCCACCGCCCCCAGGCGGGCCGCCCTGGTGGCGTGGTCGGCCAGCTCGGCCCGGAGCCGGGCTTCCCGCTCCAGGGCCTTCCGGGCGGCCCCCGACGCCCGCTCCTCCGCGTCGGCGGCCTCCCGGAGCCTGGCCTCGGCCTCTCGGAGCCTGGCCGTGGCCGCCACCCGCCCGTCGGCCAGCCGGCCCACCTCCTCGTCCAGCTCCTGGAGCCGTCGCCGGGCCGCCTCCCGCAGGGCGAGGCCCTCCTCCCAGCCCCCCCGCCGCCGGTCGCGCTCCGCCGCCAGGTCCCGGAGCCGGGCCGCCGCCAGGCGCCAGGAGAGCTCCTCGGCCTGCGCGGTGAGCTCCTCGTGCCGGCGGGCCACCTCGGCCTGTTGCTTGAGGGGTCGGAGCTGTCGGCGGAGCTCGCCCAGCACGTCCTGGAGCCGGACGAGGTCCTGCTCCAGGCCGGCCAGCTTCCGCTCCGCCCGCTCCTTCCGCCGGCGGTGCTTGGCGATCCCCGCCGCCTCCTCGATGTAGCGGCGCCGCTCCTCGGGCCGGGCCGCGAGGACCTCCTCCAACTGACCCTGCCCCACGACCGTGTGCAGGGCCCGGCCGATCCCCGACTCCGAGAGCAGCTCCTGGACGTCCAGCAACCGGACGACCTGCCCGCCGATCCGGTACTCGCTCTCGCCGGAGCGGAAGATCGTCCGGGACACCTCGATCTCGGTCATCGGGACGGGGATCAGCCCCGCGCTGTTGTCGATCACCAGGCGGACCTCGGCCATCCCCAGGGCCGGCCGCTCCGGGCTGCCGGCGAAGATCACGTCCGCCATCTGCCCCCCGCGGAGGGCCCGGGGGCCCTGCTCCCCGAGCACCCAGCTGATCGCGTCCACCAGGTTCGACTTCCCGGAGCCGTTGGGCCCCACGATGGCCGCGACGCCCGGACCGAACTCCAGCACGGTCCTGTCGGCGAACGACTTGAAGCCCCGGATGGTGAGCGAGCGCAGGAACATGGGGTGAGCGGATGCTAACAGCGGACCCCGGCCCGACCGTGGATTTCCCGCCACCCGAGCGGAACCTCGGCCGGCCGGGCCCGTGGGCTCAGCGGACCCGGAACCCGGCCTCCCCCCGGGGGTCCTCGGCGTGGACCTCCACGCCCTCCACGCGGGCGTAGGGAGGGCCCTCCCCGCACCAGGACACCATGGCGTCCACGGCCGCGTCGGGGCCCTCGAACGCCGCCTCCACCCGGCCGTCCGGCAGGTTCCGGACCCATCCCGCCACCCCCAGCCTGCGGGCGTGCTCCGCGCAGGTGGCCCGGTAGAAGACCCCCTGGACCCGTCCGGAGACGACGACCCGGACCCGCTTCATCCCGCGGACGATGCTGCCACCTCCGCCCCACCGCCGACCACGCCCGGGTCCCTCCCGGACGGGGCCGGGGCTGCGCTAGCATCGGGACCGATGGCCGGGCCGGTGTACGACCCCGAGACGGCGCTCGTCGTGGTCGACGTCCAGAACGACTTCGCCGATCCCCGGGGGAGCCTCTCCGTGCCGGGTGGCCAGGAGGTGGTCCCGGTGGCCAACCGGGAGATCGAGCGGGCCCTGGAGGCGGGGGCGCTCGTCGTCTACACGCAGGATTGGCACCCGGAGACCACGCCCCACTTCCAGAAGGACGGCGGGATCTGGCCCGTGCACTGCGTCCGCGACAGCTGGGGGGCGGCCCTCCACCCCGACCTCGAGGTGAAGGGCGAGGTGATCCGGAAGGGCACCGGCGGCGAGGACGGCTACTCCGGCTTCACGGTGCGGGATCCCCGGACCGGGGAGGAGTCGCCGACCGGACTGGCCGACCTCCTCCGGGGCCGGGGGATCGCGAAGGTCGTGGTCCTCGGGCTCGCCACAGACTACTGCGTGAAGGAGACGGCGATCGACGCCGCCCGCCTCGGGTTCGCCACCCAGGTCCTCGCGGAGGGGATCCGGGCGGTCGACCTCCAGCCCGGGGACGGCGAGCGGGCCATCGAGGCCATGCGGGAGGCGGGCGCCGAGATCCTCTGACCCTCAGCTCTGGCACTGGGGGCAGAAGTACGAGCTCCGCCCGGAGAGCTTGACCGACTGGATCGGCGTCCGGCACCGGCGGCAGGGGAGGCCGGCCCGCCCGTAGACCTTCAGCTCCGCCTGGTACTCGCCGGGCTTGCCGAACAGGTCCACGTACGCCTCGTCGTCCAGCGTGGTCCCCCGGTAGCGGATCGCCTCCTGGAGGACCTCCTGGATCGCCCGGTACAGCCGGCGGACCTCCTGGGCCGAGAGCGAGTCCGACATCCGGTCGTGCCGCAGCCCCGCCGCGAACAGGACCTCGTCCGAGTAGATGTTGCCGAGGCCGGAGATGAACCGCTGGTCCATCAGAAGCGGCTTGAGCTTCGCCTTCTTCTCCGCCAGGAGGTACTGGAACGCCTGCCAGGTGAAGACCTGGTCCAGGGGGTCGATCGCGATGTGCTGCAGCTCCCGCACCTTGCCCAGCTCGTCGGCGGCGGTGACGAAGAGCTCCCCGAGCGTCCGGGGGTCCACGTAGCGGAGGTCCCCGCCCTGCTGGAACGTGAGGACGACGTGGGTGTGGGGCGCGAGCGGCACCCGCTTCGTCCCCCGTTGGAAGCGCCCGCTCATCCCGAAGTGGGCCACGAGCACGTCGCCGGAGTCCACGTGCAGGAGCACGTACTTGCCCCGCCGCTCCGCCTTGGTGAACCGGCGCCCCTCAAGGCGCGAGGTGAACTACTTCCGCCGGGCGTGGCGGCGGATCACCCGCATCGCGTTCTTCGACGGACGGACCTCGGCCTCCACCACCTTGCGGCCGACCACGTCCTTCTCCAGGTCCCGCCGCATCACCTCGACCTCCGGGAGCTCCACCTAGCCCTCCTCCGGCCGTCCGCGCCCCGGGTGCGTGAGCCGCTCGAACGCCTCCCGGGCGGCCTCCTGCTCGGCCTCCTTCTTGGATCGCCCCCGTCCGGTCCCGTAGCGCTCGCCGCCCAGGAAGACCGTGGCGGTGAACTCCTTCTGGTGGTCGGGGCCGCGTTCCTCGAGCCGGTACTCGGGGAGGGCCCGGAAGTCCTGCGAGGCGAGCTCCTGGAGGATCGTCTTGTAGTCCCGCTCCCCCTCCCCCCGGACGTAGGCCACCATCCGCGGCCAGAACAGCCGCTCGATCAGGCCGCTGGCGGTGGGGAGCCCCCGGTCCAGGTAGACCGCCCCCAGCACGGCCTCGAGGGCGTCGGCCAGGATGCTGTTCTTGTCCCGGCCGCCGCTCTGCTCCTCGCCCTTGCCGAGCAGCAGGAGCTCGCCAAGGCCCAGGCCGCGGGCCACGTCGGCCAGGGCCGACATGTTCACGATGGCCGCCCGGAGCTTGGCCAGGTCGCCCTCGGTGAGGTCCGGGAACCGGCGGTAGGCGAGGTCGGTGACCACGAGCCCCAGCACCGCGTCCCCCAGGAACTCCAGCCGCTCGTTCGTCACGGCCAGGCCCCGCTCGAAGGCGTAGGAACGGTGGGTGAGGGCGGCCTCCCGGACGGCGGGGTCGCGGAACCGCACCCCGATCGCATCGTCGAGCCGGGCCGAGGCCGGCCCGCCCCCGCCGTCCTCCGCCCTCGTGGGCCGGGCGCTCACGCCCTCACTCGACCTCGACCGCCTGGCGGCCGGCGTAGGTGCCGCAGTTCGGGCAGACCCGGTGCGGCAGCTTCGGCTGGTGGCAACGCGGGCACTCCGCGTAGGTCGGCGGGGAGGCCTTCCAGTGGGCGGCCCGCCGCCTGGTCCGGGATCGGGTGTGCTTCTTCTTCGGGACGGCCATCGCGCGTTCCTTTCAGCTCGAGGTGTCGAACAGCCCCCGCAGCGGCTCCCACCGGGGATCGGCGGCCTCGGGCGGACAGGTGCATCCCCCGAGGTTGCGGTCGCCCCCGCACCGGGGGCACAGCCCCAGGCAGTCGGGTCGGCAGAGCGGGGAGAAGGGCATCGAGAGCACGACGGCGTCCCGGACCAGGGGCTCCAGGTCGATCTCCCCCTCCTCGGAGAGCGGGTACTCGTCGGCCTCGGGGTCGGGGGCCGGGGTGAAGAGGGCCTCCACCGGCTCCGCGAACGGCCGCTCGAACTCCACCAGGCAGCGGGCGCAGCGGAGGACCATCCGACCCCCGAGCTCGCCGGTGGCCCAGATCCCCTCCACCACGCTCTCCAGCCGGAGCTCGACGCGGACCGGGCGGTCGTCGGGGACGCCGGCCAGCTCCGTGCGCATCCCCTCCACCGGCTCCGCCACGAGCAGGGGGCGGGCCGAGCCGGGGCGGGCCAGCAGATCGCGGACGTCGACCGGTCGCATCGGTCAACCCCCCCGGGCCGGGGACGAGCCCCGGCCTACGTCACGGGCGTCCCGGGCCGGGGACGAGCCCCGGCCCACGTCTGGGGCCTCTCCGGCCGGGGGCGAGCCCCGGCCTGCGTCCGGGTCCGGGGCCGGGGCCAGGTCCTCGGCCGGGGCCTGGCCGCGGAGGCGCTCCCGGCCCACCTCCAGCCGCTCCAGCGTCCGGAGCACGGCCCTCGTCGTCTCCCCCAGCTGGTCGCGGATCTGCTGGAGGACGATCTCGAGCTGGGCGAGCTTCGCGTCCACGTAGTCCTCGGCCTCCCGCCGCATCCGGCGGGCCCGCTCATCGGCCTCCGCCAGCACGCGCTCGGCCTCCTCCCGGGCCCGGGCCACGACGGCCTCCCGGGAGGCCATCTCCAGCTGCTGCTCCTTGGCCCGGGCCAGGACCTGGTCGGCCTCGTTCCGGGCCTTGGCCAGGAGCTCCTCGCGGTCCCGGACCACCCAGCGGGCCTGCTTGATCTCCTCCGGGATGGCCTCCCGCATCCCCTCGATCAGGGCCAGCACCTCCTCGCGGTTCACGAGGGCCGAGGAGGAGAGCGGCATGGACTTCGCCTCCTTCACCAGGTCCTCGAGCTGCTGGATCCTCCCGGACAGGTCCATCAGGCCGCCCCCAGCCGCTCCGCCAGCCGCTCCGCCACCACGGGCGGGACCAGCCCCGAGACCTCCCCGCCGAAGCGGGCCACCTCCTTCACGAGCGAGGAGGAGATGTAGGACCAGGCGGGGTCGGTGGGGATGAAGACCGTCTCCACCTCCCCGCCGGAGATGCGGCGGTTCATCTGCGCCATCTGGATCTCGTACTCGTAGTCCGACACGGCGCGCAGGCCCTTCACGATCAGCCCCGCCCCCCGGCGCCGCGCGTAGTCGACGAGCAGCCCGGAGAACGCCTCCACCTCCACGTTCGGCAGCTCCGCGCAGACCGCCTTCAGCATCGCCACGCGCTCCTCCGCCGAGAACAGCGGCTCCTTGGCCGGGTTCTCGAGCACCGCCACGATCACCCGGTCGAACCGCTCGCTGGCCCGCCCGATGATGTCCAGGTGGCCGTTCGTCACGGGGTCGAACGTCCCCGGACACAGGGCGGTCGGGCCCATTCATCCCTCCTCGGTGCGCCGGTACAGGAAGACGAGGGAGTCGCCGTACCCCAGGCGGCCCCGGGCCAGCCAGTGTAGCGGAACCACATGCGTGGAACTCCGCTTCGGCCTGGTCAGGGCGACGATGGCCCCGGGGGCCAGGTGCCGGTCCAGGCGCGCCAGGACGTCGGCCAGGAGCCCCGGGGCCAGCTCGTAGGGCGGGTCCACCAGGACCAGGTCGAACCGGCGTTCGGGCGGTCGCCCGAGGAACCGAGCGGCGTCGGCCCGCACGACCCGGGCCCGGTCCTCCAGCCTCGTCCGTCGGAGGTTCTCCCGGATCGCCGCCACGGCGGCCGGGGCCCGCTCCACGAACACCGCGCCGGCCGCCCCGCGCGAGAGGGCCTCGATCCCCAGGGCCCCCTCCCCCTCGTCCCGGAGGGCCACGGCGACCCGCGACGCCCGGGCGTGCTTCCGCACGTTGGCCAGGGCCTCCTGGGCGATCCGGTACAGGACGGCCCGAACCTCCGGGGGCGGCTCCCGCGACAGGCGGTCGTCCAGCTCCCACACCGCCGTGGGGCTCGAGCCCG
>DATLZP010000215.1:0-2854 GCA_035573935.1 Actinomycetota bacterium | reverse complement strand
CACGATCCATTGGGGCGTGGAGCTGGACACCCGGCCCCGCCCGGAGCAGGTGGCCCTGGGCCGCCGGTTCGTGGCGGCCGGGGCCGACGTGATCTTCGGGCACCACGCCCACCGGCTCCAGCCGATGAGCACCTACCGGGGACGCCCCATCTTCTGGGGCCTGGGGAACTTCGTCTGGCCGGCGCTCTCCACCGAGGGGGCCACGACGGCGGTGGCCCGGGTCGTCGTCCGCCCGGATGGCAGCCTCACCGGTCGCCTCCTCCCCGCCTTCATCGAGAACGACGGCCACCCGGTCCTGCGATCCACCTAGCATGCCGGACCTCTCCCCGGCCTCCCTCGTCCTCCTCATGGTGGCCGTGGCCGCGGGCGCCGTGGTGCAGGGAGGGATCGGGTTCGGCTTCGCGCTGGTCGCCGTGCCGGCGCTCGGGTTCCTCGCGCCGGGGAGCGTCCCCGCCGCCGCGCTGCTCCTGGCCTCGCCGATGACGCTCCTGATGGCGGTCCGGGAGCGGGCGCACCTCCACGCCCGGGGCGCCGCGGCCATCGTGGGAGGCCGCCTGTTCGGCTCGATCCTCGGGGCCTGGATCGTCGTGGCGGTCCCGGAGCGGCGGATCGCGGTGGTCGTGGGGGCGCTGATCGTGCTCGCCGTCGCGCTGTCGGCGGTCCGCCTGGACGTCCAGCCCACGCCGGCCGTCACCCTGGGGGCGGGGTTCGTGGCCGGTGTGACGGGGACGGCGGCCGCCATCGGCGGACCGGCGCTGGCCGTGGCCTACCAGAACCGCCCGGGCCCGGAGCTCCGGGCGACGCTCGCCCTCTCGTTCGTGGCCGGGCAGGTCCTCTCGATCGGGGCGCTCGCCGTGGCCGGGGAGGTCCACGCCTGGCACCTCGCCCTGGCCGCCTGGCTCACCCCGGCCCTCCTCCTCGGCCTGTGGGCGGCCCGACCCCTCGCCCGGTTCCTCGACCGGGGGTGGCTGCGCCCGGCGGTGCTGGGGTTCGCCCTCCTGGCCGGCGTGGCCATCGCCCTGCGGGGGCTCCTGGGGGGCTGAGTCGGGGCCTGTGGTAGCCTTGGCCTGCAGGGATGGCGCTCACGAAGGAAACCAGGTCCCGTCTCATCGAGGACTTCCGACGGTCGGAGAACGACACCGGCTCCACGGAGGTTCAGGTGGCCATCCTCACGCACCGGATCCAGGAGCTCACCGAGCACCTGAAGACCCACCGCAAGGACCATCACTCCCGGCGGGGGCTGCTCCAGATGGTGGGGCGGCGGCGCCGGCTCCTGGAGTACCTGAAGCGCGAGGACATCGAGCGGTACCGGGCGCTCATCTCCCGCCTGGGGCTCAGGCGGTGAACCGGGGCGGCGGGCGCCGCCCCGTTCCACGGGGGGGATGCGGAAGGACGATCGGCACGGCAGGGACCCGGGGGAGGCGTCGGGTCAGTTATCAGTAGCGAGCCCCCGACCGGCGCGGTGGCTCACCACTGACAACTGGCCGGCTCCCCGGGCGGAGGAGGGGCGGGCGACCGCCCCCGCGACGAGGAGGAGAGGCCAGTGGCCATCATCAGACGCTCCCGGAGCATCGGGAGCAGCGACCTCACGTTCGAGACCGGCAAGCTCGCCAAGCAGGCGCACGGGTCCGTCGTCGTCACGCTCGGCGAGACGCAGGTCCTCGCCACGTGCACCAGCTCGGCGCCCCGCGAGGGCATCGACTTCTTCCCGCTCACGGTGGACGTGGAGGAACGGATGTACGCGGCGGGGAAGATCCCCGGGGGGTTCTTCCGCCGGGAGGGGAGGCCCTCCGAGACGGCGATCCTCACCGCCCGCCTGATCGACCGGCCCCTCCGCCCGACGTTCCGCGAGGGCTACCGGGACGAGGTCCAGGTCGTGATCACCGTGCTCTCCGCCGACCTGGCGAACCCCTACGACATCCCGGGGATCAACGGGGCCAGCGTGGCGACGATGCTCGCCGGGCTCCCGTTCGACGGCCCGGTGGGCGCGGTCCGGATGGGGCTGATCGGCAACCAGTGGAAGGTGAACCCCACGTACCAGGACATCGAGCTCGCCACGTTCGACGTCGTCGTGGCCGGCCGACGGAACGAGGCCGGGGGGATCGACGTGCTGATGATCGAGGGGGAGGCGCCCGACAACGCGTGGGGCCTCCTGGAGAACGGCGGGGCGGTGGCCCCCACCGAGGAGGTCGTGGCCGAGGGCCTGGAGGAGGCCAAGCGGGCGATCGGGGAGGTGATCGATTTCCAGCTGGCGTTCCTGGAGGAGGCCGGCGCGGAGCCCCGCCCCTTCGAGCCCGCGCCCGCCTACACCGAGGAGGTCCGTCGGGCGGTCGAGGGGTTCGCCGCCGATCGGCTGCGGGAGGCCCTGGTCGCGGGGAAGGCGGACCGGGAGGAGGCCCTGGACCGGCTGAAGGAGGAGCTCGCGGCCCACCTGCTCCGGGAGTGGGGCGAGGAGCGGTTCGCCGAGCTCTCCGGGCAGATCTCGCCCGCCCTCAAGGACCTCCAGAAGCGGGCGATGCGCCGGCGGATCCTCGAGGAGGGGATCCGGCTCGACGGCCGTCGCCCGGACGAGATCCGCCCGCTGTCCTGCGAGGTGGGGCTGGTGCCCCGGGCCCACGGCTCGGCCCTCTTCCAGCGGGGCGAGACGCAGGTCCTGAACGTGACCACCCTGGGGATGCTCCGGATGACCCAGATGATCGACACGCTGGACCCGGAGGAGTCGAAGCGCTACATCCACCACTACAACTTCCCGCCGTTCTCGACCGGGGAGACCGGGCGGATCGGGTCCCCCCGCCGACGGGAGATCGGGCACGGGGCGCTCGCCGAGCGGGCCCTGGTGCCGGTGATCCCGCCG
>DATLZP010000214.1:0-7958 GCA_035573935.1 Actinomycetota bacterium | reverse complement strand
GCCCCGTCGGCCGGGACCAGGTCGGGGCTCTGGGCCGCCACCGCGCACCCCACCTCCTCGACCTGCCGCTCCAGCTCCTCGGGCCGGAGGTCGGTGCGGAGCCCCGGGATGGCCTCGAGCTTGTCGAGGGTCCCCCCCGTGTGTCCCAGGCCTCGGCCCGAGAGCTTCGCCACCTTCAGCCCCAGCGCCGCCGCCAGGGGGGCGAAGACGAGCGTCACGCCGTCGGCCACCCCGCCCGTGGAGTGCTTGTCGACCTTGGGACCCGTGATCCCGTCCAGGGGGAGCCTCCGGCCCGAGGCCACCATGGCCCGGGTGAGGGCCACGGTCTCCTCCCTATCCAGTCCCCGGATGAAGGCCGCCATCAGGAAGGCCGCCGCCAGCTCGTCGGAGACCTCGCCCCGGGCGTGGGCCAGCACGAACGCCTCGAGCTCCGGTCCGGGCACCGCTCGACCGTCGCGCTTGGCCGCCACGACGTCACGGGGATCCGTGCCGCTCATGGCGACCCCGGCCTCGACCCCGGATGAACCTCCCCCTCAGGGCGGGGTCGAGCCACCGCGTGCGGGGCCTCGCCGACCGACCCTCGACGTGAGGTGGAGGGAGAGTCTGCGGCCGGCCTCCAGGTCACAGCCCCACCTCGCCGGCGAAGCTCGACCCCGGCAGGCCGTTCGGGGAGGCCCCCAGGACCTCGGCCACGGTGGCACCGAGATCGGCGAACGTGTCGCGGGTCCCCAGGTCGTGGGGTCCGCCGGGCGCGTTGCCCACCAGGATCGGGACGTGCTCCCGTGAGTGATCCGTCGAGGGGGTCGTCGGGTCGCACCCGTGATCGCCGGTGAGGAGGAAGAGGCCGCCCTGGCAGGCTGCCAGGAGCTCCGGGATCCGCCGATCGAGGGCCTCGACGCACCGGGCGTAGCCGGGCGGGTCGTTGCGATGCCCGTACTTCGAGTCGAAGTCCACCAGGTTCGTGAACACGAGAGCGGGACCGGGACGGGCCAGGTAGCGCAGCGTGAGCTCGATCCCGTGGTCGTTCGAGTCCGAGTACCGGGCCTCGGTGATGCCCTGGCCGGCGAAGATGTCCTGGATCTTCCCCACCGCGTAGACCGCCGCGCCGGCGGCCACGAGCCGATCCAGGACCGTGGGGCCGGGCGGCGGCACCGAGAAGTCGCGCCGCTCCGGGGTGCGGACGAAGCCCCCCGGCCTCCCCTCGAAGGGCCGGGCGATCACGCGACCCACGTTGTGCTCTCCCCGGAGGATCCGGCGGGCCGTCCGGCACCACTCGTAGAGGAGCGGGAGCGGGACGACCTCCTTGTGGCAGGCGATCTGGAAGACGGAGTCGGCGCTCGTGTAGACGATCGGCCGCCCGGTCCGCAGGTGCTCCTCCCCCAGCTCGGCGACGATCTCGGTGCCCGACGCCGGGCGGTTCCCGAGCACCCGCCGACCGATCGCCTCCTCGAACGGCCGGATCACCTCGTCGGGGAACCCCTCCGGGTACACCGGGAAGGGCCGGTCCAGGACGATCCCCATCATCTCCCAGTGCCCGGTCGTCGTGTCCTTGCCGGCCGACCGCTCCCTGGCCTTCCCGTGGGCGGTCCCCGGCGCGGCGGCGGGGGGCACGCCCTCGATCGCCGTGAGGTGGCCGAGCCCCAGGGCGGCCAGGTTCGGGGCCCGGATGCCGCCCACCGCCCGGGCGCAGTTCCCGAGCGTGTCCGAGCCCTCGTCGCCGTAGGCCGCGGCGTCGGGGGCCTCCCCCACCCCGAACGAGTCGCAGACCACGAGCAGCACGCGGTCCGGCCGTCGCCCGCTCATCCCCCCGCCCCCACGACCGTCAGCGGGTCACGCCCTTCCGCTTGCAGTCGATGCAGAGCAGGGCCCACGGGATGGCCTCCAGGCGCTCCGCGGAGATGGGGCGCCCGCAGCTCTCGCACCTGCCGTAGGTGCCGAGCTCCATCTTGGCCAGCGCCCGCTCCACGTCCCGGAGGTTCGAGCGGAGGGCCCGGACCACCGAGAGGACCCGCGACCGCTCGGCCGTGCTGTGCGCGCTGTCGGAGAAGCCGCGCTCCACGTCGATCTCGAGCTCGTCGGAGTCCGGGTCCGCCCCCTGTTCCTGGATCTCCTTCCGCAGGTTCTCCCGCTGCTCCTCGAGGGCCGCCCGGAGCCTGGACAGCGTCCCGTCGTCGAGCACCCTTCCTCACCTCCTCCCCGCCGCCGTGGCGCGCCGCGCCCTGGGGTGCGTGCTCAGGTAGACGTCGCGGAGGTGCTCCCGGGTCACCAGCGTGTAGATCTGGGTCGTGGCCACGCTGGCGTGGCCGAGCAGCTCCTGCACCACACGGACGTCCGCTCCTCCCTCCAGCAGGTGCGTGGCGAACGAGTGCCGGAGCGTGTGCGGCGTGACCCGCCGATGGATCCCGGCCGCCCGGACCCGCGCCGCCAGGATCCCGGCGCAGCCCTGGCGGGTGAGCCGTCCCCCCCGCCGGTTCAGGAACAGCGCCCCCCGGGACCGGGCCGAGGCCAGGGCGGGGCGGCCGGACGCGAGGTAGGCGCCCAGCGCCTCCCGGGCGGCCCGTCCCACCGGGACCTCCCGCTCCCTGCCCCCCTTGCCCAGGACGCGGACGCTCCCCTCCTCCAGGTCCACGTCGTCGACGTCGAGCCCGACGAGCTCCGAGATGCGAAGGCCCGACCCGTAGAGGAGCTCCAGGATGGCCCGGTCCCGGAGGCCGGCCGGCGAGGGATCCCGGGGGCCGTCGAGGAGCCGGGCCACCTCCCCCCGCGAGAGCGGCCGGGGCAGCGACCGCCCGACGCGGGGTCGAGCCACCCCGGCGCTCGGATCCCCGGGAGCGCCGCCCTCCCGGGCCAGGGACCGGTGGAACGACCGGACGGCCGACATCGTCCTGGCCACCGAGGACGACCGGTAGCGCGCTCCGTCCGGCGTCCGGCGCCGGGAGAGGTGGGCCAGGAAGGCCCGGACGTCCGCCTCGGAGACGCGGCCGGCGTCGGCGATCCCCTGCCGGGAGAGGAACCGCCGGTAGGCGGCCAGGTCCCGCCGGTAGGCCTCGACGGTGTGGGCGGACAGGCCCCGCTCCACCCGCAGGTGGTCGAGGAAGCGTTCGATCTGCGTGGCGAGGACGTCCGAGGTCACGGGCTGGCTCCGGCCTCGACGGTCAGGGGGCCCCGGCGATGAGCTCGGACAGCGGCGCCGCCTCCACCCCGTGGGCCTCGGCCACCCCGGCGTTCGTGACCCGCCCGCCGTACACGTTCACCCCCAGGGCCAGGGCCGGATCCCGACGCACCGCCTCCTCCAGCCCGTGGGCGGCGATGGCCATCGCGTACGGGAGCGTCACGTTCGTGAGCGCGTAGGTCGACGTGTTGGGCACCGCCCCCGGCATGTTGCCGACGCAGTAATGCACGACGCCGTGCACCGCGTACGTGGGGTCCGAGTGGGTCGTCATCCGGGAGGTCTCGACGCACCCGCCCTGGTCGATGGCGATGTCCACGATCACGGACCCCGGGCGCATCGAGGCCACCATCTCCTCCGTGACCAGGACCGGCGCCCGGGCCCCGGGGACCAGGACGCTCCCGATCACGACGTCGGCCTCCCGCACCCGCTGCTCGAGCGTCAGCCGGTCCGACATCAGCGTGACGATCCGGCCCTTGTGGATCTGGTCGATGAAGCGGAGCTTGTCGAGGTTCTTGTCCACCACGACGACCTCCGCCTCCATCCCGGCCGCGATCCAGGCGGCGTTGGAGCCGGCCATCCCGGCCCCCAGGACCAGGACCTTGGCCGGGCGGACCCCCGAGACCCCGCCCATCAGGATCCCGCGCCCACCGTGCTCCTTCTCCAGGAACCGGGCCGCCACGTGGGGGGCCATCCGGCCCGCAATCTCGCTCATCGGCGCGAGGAGCGGCAGGCGGCCGTCCGGCAGCTGGACGGTCTCGTAGGCCACGGCAGAGACCTTCCGGGCCACCAGGGCCTCGGTGAGCTCCCGGCTGGCCGCCAGGTGGAGGTAGGTGAACAGGACCTGGCCCTCCCGCATCAGGTCGTATTCCGAGGGCTGGGGCTCCTTCACCTTGAGGACCATGTCGGCCTCCCGCCACACGTCCTCCGCGCTCGCCAGGAACTGGGCCCCGGCCCGCTTGAACCGCTCCGCGGGGAGGTTCGACCCCTCCGCCGCCCCCTCCTGGATCAGGACCGTGTGGCCGGCGTCGGCGAGCTCCCGGGCCCCCTCGGGGGTGAGGGCCACCCGGTACTCGTTGTCCTTCACCTCGCGCGGGACGCCGACGATCACGTGCCCCCTCCCCGTCGCTCCACCCGAAGCCTACCCGACGGCGGCGAGGGTTCCAGCGCCACCCCGAACGCCAGTTCAGCGGGGGATCGGCTCCCCGCTCCACGGCCTTCGAGAGCCATCCAGCCGTCCCGCGGGCGGCGGGACGCGCGTTCCTCCCGAGCGGCGCCCGGGCCCCGCCCGTGACCGGCTCTCGATGCTCAGGAGCCCGAGCGTCGGGCCGCGGCCAGGAGGATGGCCAGCGCGGTCTTGGCGTCCGCCAGCCGTCCCGCCCTGGCCTCGGTCACCGCCTCCTCGAACGGCAGGGCCACGACCTCCAGCACCTCCTCCTCGGGCTCCCCCACCGGCTCCGCCTCGGCGGCGGCCAGGAAGAGCGAGAACCGCTCGTCGGTCATGCCGGCGGAGGAGTAGAACGAGCCGAGCGACGCGAGGGGCCCGGCCGGCCGGTACCCGGTCTCCTCGAGCAGCTCCCGGGCCGCGCACGCCGCGGGGTCCTCCCCCTCGTCCACCAGGCCGGCCGGCACCTCGAGGAGCTCCCCCCGGATGGCGGGGCGGTGGTGGCGGACCAGGAGCACCCGGCCGTCCGGACGGACCGCGACCAGCCCCGCCGCCGAGGCGCTCCGGGCGATCTCGTAGGTCCCGTCCGGCCAGGACTCGAGCTCCACCCGGAACCGGCGCCCCCGGAACGCCTCCCGGGCCTCGCGGGGGCCGTCCCCGTCGCCCACCCGGCTCAGCCGACCACGATGGGCCGCTCCGCCCGGGCGTCCCGGTAGGCCACGGCCGCCCCCACGAAGTCCCGGAACAGCGGGTGCGGTCGGGTGGGCCTGGACCGCAGCTCGGGGTGGAACTGGCCGGCCACGAAGAACGGGTGATCGGGGAGCTCGATGACCTCCACCAGGCGCCCGTCCGGGGACGTACCCGAGAAGACCATCCCGTGCTCCCGGAGGACGTCGTGGTAGGCCGGGTTCACCTCGTACCGGTGCCGGTGCCGCTCGTAGACGACCGGCTCGCCGTAGGCCGCGGCGGCCCTGGTGCCGGGCACGAGGTGACAGGGTTGGGCGCCCAGCCGCATCGAGCCGCCCAGGTCGGTCACGTGCTTCTGCTCCGGGAGCAGGTCGATCACCGGGTGCGGCGTGGCCGGATCGAACTCGCTCGAGTTCGCCCCCTCCAGCCCGCAGACGTCCCGGGCGAACCCGATCACCGCGCACTGCAGGCCGAGGCAGATCCCCAGGAACGGCACCCCGCGCTCCCGGGCGAAGCGGATCGCCTCCACCTTGCCCTCCACCCCCCGGACGCCGAAGCCGCCGGGCACGAGGATCCCATCCACGCCCTCCAGCACGTGGGCCGCGCCGTCCCCGGCCAGATCGTCGGAGGCCACCCAGACGAGGTCGATCCGGGCCCCGTGGTGGAAGCCGCCGTGCTTCAGGGCCTCGATCACCGACAGGTACGCGTCCCGGAGGTTCACGTACTTGCCGACCACGGCGATCCGGACCGGGGCGGTGGCGGCCCGGATCCGGTCCACGAGCCCGTTCCACTCTCCCAGGTCGGGCTGGTGGTCGAGGCCCAGGAGCCCGGCCAGGTAGCCGTCCAGGCCCTCCCCGTGGAGCACCAGCGGGACCTCGTAGATCGACTCGGCGTCCACGGCCGAGATCACGCCCTCCATCGGCACGTCGCACAGGAGCGAGATCTTCTCCTTGAGGTTCCGTCCGATGGGCCGGTCGCTCCGACAGACGATCGCGTCGGGCTGGAGCCCGAGCGACCGGAGCTCCTTCACGGAGTGCTGGGTGGGCTTCGTCTTGAGCTCGCCGGTGGGCCCGATGAACGGCATGAGCGAGACGTGGACGAACGCGCACCGACCCCGACCCACCTCGTTGCGGAGCTGCCGGATGGCCTCCAGGAACGGGAGCGACTCGATGTCGCCCACGGTCCCCCCGACCTCGACGATCACCAGGTCGGCGTCCTCCGCCTCGGCATGGCCCCGGATCCGCTCCTTGATCTCGTCGGTGATGTGGGGGATCACCTGCACGGTCTTGCCCAGGTAGTCCCCCCGGCGCTCCTTCGCGATCACCGCCGAGTAGACGGCGCCCGTGGTGAGGTTCGAGCCCCGGTGAAGGCTCTCGTCGGTGAACCGCTCGTAGTGGCCGAGGTCGAGGTCGGTCTCCGCCCCGTCGTCCAGCACGAACACCTCGCCGTGCTCGAACGGGTTCATCGTGCCGGGATCGACGTTGATGTACGGGTCGAGCTTCTGGAGCGTGACCCGCAGGCCGCGGGACTTGAAGAGCCGGCCCAGCGAGGCGGTGGTGATGCCCTTCCCCAGCCCGGAGGCGACGCCGCCGGTCACGAACACGTATCGCCGGGCCTTCTGCACCTCGGGAGGGCATCCTAGCAGACCCCACCGACGGGACCCGCACCTGGGGTCGGGGACCTGCGCTCGCTCAGCGATCGGGCCGGCGGCCCAGGCGATCGGCCCACCGCAGCGGGGGGACGGCCCCGATGAGGCGGGAGAGCGTCAGCGTCTCGGCCACCACGTTCAGCCCGACGGCCCCGGTCGCCGCGGCCACGACCCCCGCCGGGGGCAGGGCGGCGTACAGGGCCAACCCGGCCGTGAAGCCGAGCAGGTTCGCCCCGGCGTCCCCCAGCATCGCCCGTTCCCGGAGGTCGAGGGCCAGGGCGGGCAGGGAGGCCGCCAGGGCCCCGGCCACCGTGGGCGCCGCGCGGAGCACGGATGGATCCGCGCCCACCGTCACGCCTCCCACGACCAGGAACGCCTTCAGGGCCCGTCCCGGCCGGACGTCGAGCCCGTTCCATAGGTTGGCCGAGGCGGCCAGCAGCACCGCCCCGGCTCCTCGGGCCAGCGGGGAGGTCACCGGCCACGCGGCGACCGTGACCACGGAGGCCGCCCCGATCACGAACGCCTTCACCACGCCGGTGGTGACGCGGCCGTCGGCCAGGGCCCGGAGGTGCCCCCGGAGCCCGCGGGGACCGGGCGGCGCCAGGTCGTCCACGAGCCCGGCCCCCAGGACGAGGAGGGAGGCGAGCGTTCCGACCCAGGAACGCACCGACGGCTCGCCGCTCGTCGCCCAGGACGCGAGCGCCCCCGCCGCCGCGCCGGGGCCGATCAGGACGAGCCCCAGGGAGGCCGGCACCCGCTCCCCGCGGTGGTTCTCGACCAGGAGCCGCCCCCACATCACCGGGGTGGCCTCCGATGACGCCCCGGCAGCGCCCGCCGGAGGAGGGCTCGGGCCACGTCCACGCCCTGCCGCCCCCGATGGGCGAACCCCCGGGGCCCGCGGCCCGTGGGACGATGCCGCAGCCCGTCCACGGGGACCTCGAGCACCCGGTGCCCGGCCCGGAGGGCGTCCACGGTCATCGCCACCTCCACGCCGAACCCTCCGGCCAGGGGTCGGCAGGCGGCCAGGGCGGAGGCCCTCACGGCCCGTTGCCCCGACAGCGGCTCGCGCGGCTCCCACCCCGTGAGGGCGGCGATCCCCCTGGCCGCCAGGCGCTTCACCACGCCGAACCCACCGCCGGGCTGGGGGGGGAGCACGGCGATGGCCAGGTCGGCGCCCCCCGCCACCACCCGTTCCACCAGCGGGCCCAGGCGCCCGGCCGTCGGCCCCAGGTCGGCGTCGGCGAAGAGCCAGACGTCCGCCCCCGCCCATCGGCGGAGGGCGCCCTCCA
>DATLZP010000213.1:0-9518 GCA_035573935.1 Actinomycetota bacterium | reverse complement strand
TGCACCTCGACCGCGATCTCGTCGCCCCGCTCCCGAGCGGCCACCTCGAGGGCCTCGGCGGCCATCTCGCTGTGGGCGATCCCGGTGGGGCAACTCGTCACCGCCACGAACCTCATAGCTCGACCTCCTTCCGAATCACGTCGTACACGTCCTGGGGGGAGCCGGCCTCCCGGAGCGCCGCCCGGAACCCCTCGTGGACCAGCCGGCGGGCCAGCCGGGAGAGGACCGTGACGTGCAGGTCGTCCGCTCCCTCGGGGGCGGCGATCAGGAAGATCAGGTCGGCCCGGCTGCCGTCCTCCGCCCCGAAGTCCACCCCGGAGGCGCTCCGCCCGAAGGCCACCGAGGCCCGCGTCACCGCCGCCGACTTGGCGTGCGGGATCGCCACCCCGGACCCCATCCCCGTGCCGCCGGTCTCCTCCTCCCGGGCCCACACCGCCTCGACGTAGGCCGGCAGGTCGGCGACCCGCCCCTCGGCCCGGAGGAGCGCGGCGAGCTCCTCGATCGCCCCCCGCCGCTCGGTCGCCCGCAGGTCGATCGAGACGAGCGAGGGGGTGATCAGCTCCTCGATCGTCGTCATCCGATCCCCTCCCCTCCTTCCCTCTCCACGGCCTCCCCGTCCAGCTCCTCGAGGAGGACCGACCCCCGGTCGATGGCCTCCGGCCCCGGCATCTCCGTGCCGGGCAGCGCCACCGCCGCCGCCGCCCAGGCCACCGCCGTCCGGAGCGCCTCCGGGAGCACGCCGTCCTGCGCCAGGAACCCCGCCAGGGCCGCGTCGCCGGCGCCCACGGTGGAGCGGGCCACGACGGGCGGGGTGGAGGCGCGCATCGCGACCCCGTCGGCCGCGTAGACGGCACCGGCTTCCCCGAGCGAGACGAGGACCTGACGGACCCCCCTGCGGAGCACCTCTCCGGTCGCCCGGAGCACGTCCGGGAGCGACGCCAGGGGCCGCCCCACGACCTCCCCGAGCTCCCGGCGGTTCGGCTTCACCACGTCCGGTCCCGCCGCCAGGGCCGCGGCCAGGGCCGGGCCCGAGGAGTCCACGGCCACCCGGACCCCGACCGCCCGGAGCTCCCCGACCAGGCGCGCGTAGAGGTCCTCCGGGACGCCGGGGGGGAGGGTCCCGCAGAGCGCCACCCATGCCGCCCCGCGGGAGGCCCGGAGCGTGGCCTCGACGAGCGCGTCCACCTCCGCCGTCGAGAGCCGGGGGCCCGGCGCGTTCAGCTTCGTCACGGTCCCGTCGGGCTCGACCACCGTCACGTTCTCCCGCACCGCGCCGCCGATCGGGACGGCCTCCACCTCGAGCCCCAGGCCCTCCAGCAGGCCGAGGAGCCGCTCCCCCTCCGGCCCCCCCGCCGGGAGGACCGCCCGGGCCGGGACCCCGTTCGCCACCAGGGCCCGCGCGACGTTCACCCCCTTCCCCCCGGGGTGCAGCCGGGCGGCGGTGGCCCGGATCACCCTCCCCCGCACGAGCGCCTCGACCTCCAGGGTCCGGTCGAGCGAGGGGTTGGCCGTGACCGTCACGATCACGCCAGCACCACCTCCACGCCGGCCTCCTCCAGGGCCGCCCGGTGCCGCGGATCCAGCCCCCGGTCAGTCACCAGGACGTCGACGTCCTCGATCGGGGCGAACCGCACCGTGGAATCCACCCCCACCTTCGTGCGGTCGGCCAGCACGACCACCTGCTGGGCGGCCCGCACCATCTCCCGCTTCACGGCGGCCTCGGAGGGGTCGGGCGTGGAGAGCCCTCGCTCCACCGTGAGCCCGTTCGTCCCGATGAACGCCACGTCCACCCGGAGGTCCGAGAGCGCCCGGAGCGCCCAGTCGTCCACGTGGGCCAACGTCCGGCCCCGGACCCGGCCGCCGATCACCGTGAGCTGGAGGGCCTGGTGGGCGGCGAGCTCCAGGCCCACGGGCATCGCGTTCGTGAAGACGGAGAGCTCGCGGGCGGGGAACACCCGGGCCAGGGCCAGCGTGGTGGTCCCGGCGTCCAGCAGCGCCGACCCCTGTTGGGGGACGAACGCCAGGGCGGCCTCCGCGATCCTCGCCTTCTCCCGGATCATCGCGCCCGCCTTCTCGGCCAGGGCCGGCTCGGCCCGGAACCGGTCGATCGAGATGGCCCCCCCGTGCACGCGCCGGAGCACGCCCCGTCGCTCCAGCTCCGTGAGGTCGCGGCGGATCGTCTCCGGGGTGACCCGGTAGCGGGAGGCGAGCTCCGTCACGTCCGCCCGTCCGTCGCCCCGCACGCGCGAGGCGATCTCCTGCCGCCGCTCCTCCGCGTACACCCCTCCCTCCTCGCCGCCGTGCGCTCCCGCCGCGCCCCACGTGTGCCCGGATATGTCCGGATGTGTGGAATCCTGCCCGGATGAGGCCCGTCCTGTCAAGACCCGGGCGGGAACGGAAATGGGCCGGGGCCGGGACGGTGCTCAGACGGAAGGAAAGGGCCGGCCTCCGTCGCGGCGGTCGAGGACGACCTGCTACTCGTGCTGGACCGGGCGAACTTCCCGCTCGCGGTGACCGGCCATCCCCGCGCCGCTCGGGCCGCTCGCCGGGTCGCCTCCGACCGGCTGTCGGACGCGTGACGCCCCGATCCCCACCGCCGGCGTGGAGGCGCCGGCGATCGCCCGCCGGGCCCGGGCCGCGGAGACCACGTTGCCCTTCCGCTCGAACAGGGAGCGCGCCTCGGTCGCCGCCTCGACGGCCTCCCCCGGCCGGCCCGCCAGGACGAGGACCTCCGCCAGATCCATGAGCGCCCCGGCCTGCGAGTCCGGCTCGTCCGAGGTCCCCACGATCGCCAGCCCCTCTCGCACCAGGCGCTCGGCCTCGACGAACCGCCCCCGGCGGGCGAGCACCTTCCCCCAGACGCACCGCCAGAGGAACTGGGAGGAGACGTCGTCGGGGGCCGCCACCTCCTCCGACATCCGGGTGCACCGCTCCGCCTCGTCCAGCCGACCCTGCTGGTAGAGGGCCTCGGCGAGGAGGGCCCGCGTGGTCGAGATGTAGTTCCGCTCGCCCATCTCCTCGAGGGCGTCGTGGTCGCCCCGGAGCTCCCGCTCCGCGGCCACGGGGTCGCCGGCCAGCAGCTCGACGAACCCGGAGTCGATCGAGGTGAGGGCGGCGTGGAGCCTCCAGCCCATCTCCTGGAGGATGGCCCGGCTCCGTCGGTAGTGGGCGCGGGCCCGGTCGACGTTCCCACGCATCGCCTCCAGGCGGGCCAGGCCGGCGAGCGTCACCGCCGCGGCCTTGCGGTCCCCCCCGACCTCGGCGAGGATCCCCTCGCACCGCTCGATCGCCGCCGGGACCGGCGTCGGCCCGTACACGGCGCACTGGGAGAGCGTCGGCAGCACGCGACGGGCCATGACCTCGTCGCCGGCCCGCCGGGCGTGCTCGATCATCCGCCGCGCCGCGCGCTCCGCCTGCTCGTAGCGAGCCTCATAGAAGTGGATCAGCGTGAGGAGCCGCCAGGCCCGGGCCAGCGTGGCGTGATCCCCCAGCCGCTCCGGGACGGGCAGGAGCCGGCGGACCTCCTCGACCGCTTCGGCCCCGCTGGCCTCGGGGTGGGTGGTGTAGGCGAGGAGCAGCCGCGCCACGGCGGCGGCGGCCTCCAGCCCCGGGTCGCCGAGGGAGGAGGCGCCCGCCGCCGCCGCTCCCAGGAGGGCCTCCGCCGCCGTGAGTTCCCCCACCTCGACCAGGGCCTCCGCCGCCAGGAGCTGAAGCCGGACGCGGGCCTCCCCGTCCGCCGGAAGCAGCGCGGCGGCCCGCTGGAGGAGCGTGCCGGCGGCGGGCATGTCGCCGCGGGCCAGGGCCCGCCGCCCCGAGGCCTCCAGGTGGGAGGCCGCTCGCCGCCCGAGCTCCACGGCCCGTTCGTCGAGCGGCCCCAGCTGCGCGCGGATCAGGAAGGCCTGCTCGAGGTGGTAGCCCCGGATCTCCTCGTACTCCATGGCCCGCTCCGGCGCCACCCGCTCCAGCCAGTCCACGAAGCGTTCGTGGAGCTCGGCCCTGGTCCGCTTCAGCAGGCCGTGGTAGGCCGCGTCGCGGATCAGGATGTGGGCGAACCGGTAGGCCTCCTGCCCGGCGAAGGTGGATGCGTGCGGGCCGATGAGCTGCTTCCGGACCAGGCTCCCCAGGTCGGCCGGCACCTGCTCCCGGATCTCCTCCGGGGCGAGCTCCTCCACGGCTCCCCGGAAGAAGACCTGGCCCACCACGGCCCCCCGCTCGATCACCGTCCGCTCGCTCGCCGCCAGCCGGTCCAGCCGGGCGGACAGGAGCGCCCCGATCGACGGAGGGATCTCGAGCCCCCCCACGTCCCGCGTCAACCTCCACCGACGGGCCCGGTCGCGGACCAGGAGGCCGTCGTCCACGAGCATCGAGATCATCTGTTCCACGAACAGGGGGTTGCCCTCGGCGGCCTCGGTCACCCGGCGGAGGAGCCGCTCGTCGAGCCCGTCGCCGCCGAGCAGGTGCTCGGCCACCGCCGCGCTCTCCGCCTCGGTCAGAGGCTCCAGGTGGAGGGTCCGCGCGCCGGGGCCCTCTCCCCACGAGAAGTGCTCCTCGAAGAGCTCCGGCCGGGCGGAGCAGAGCACCAGGACCGGCAGGTCCGTGATCGTCTCCCCGAGGTAGGTCAGCAGGTCCAGGAAGGTCGCCTCCGCCCAGTGGATGTCGTCGATCACCAGGACCGTCGGGCCCCCCCGCGCGAAGCCCTCGAGGAGGCGCCGCGCCGCCCACAACGTCTCCTCCACCGGGAAAGCCGCGTCGGAGAGACCGATCGCGGCGGCGAGCCGCTGGGCCACGTCGTCGGCCTCCGGGCCGACGAGAGCCGCGAGCTTCGCCCGCGCCGCCTCCGGCGGGTCGTCGTCCTCGATCCCCCCGGCCGCCCGGAGGACCTCCGCCAGGGGCCAGAACGTGATCCCCTCACCGTAGGAGAGGCACCTGCCCCGCAGGACCACGGCCTGGCCCTCGATCCGGTCGAGGAACTCGAGGAGGAGACGGGACTTCCCGACCCCCGCCGGACCCACCACGGTCACCGTCCGGCACGTGCGCTCCCCCCGGACGGCCTGGAAGGCCTGGGCCAGCTCGGCCAGCTCGCGTCCCCGCCCCACCAGGGGGGCGTCGAGCCGGCGGACCACGCCCTCGGTGGGGCGGACCGCCCGGAGCAGGTAGGCGGGCATCGGCCGGGACTTGCCGACCCCCGCCGGGCCCACCACGGTCACCGTCCGGCACGTGCGCTCCTCCCGGACCGCCCGGAAGGCCTCGGCCAGCTCGGCCAGCTCCCGTCCCCGCCCTACCAGGGGGGCGTCGAGCCGGCGGACCACGCCCTCGGTGGGGCGGACCGCCCGGAGCAGGTAGGCGGGCATCGGCCGGGACTTGCCCCTCAGGGCGAGCGGCTCCACCGGCTCCACCTCGACCGCGCCGCGCACCAGGCGGTAGGTCGGCTCCCCGAGCAAGACCCCCAGGGCCGGCGCGGCCTGCTCCAGCCGGGCCGCCACGTTCACCGCGTCCCCGGTCACGAGCCGTTGGCCGGTCCGGGCGTCGCCCGCCACCACCTCCCCCGTGTTCACGCCCGTGCGGTTCTCGAGCCCCACGCCGTGGGTGAGGGCCAGCCGTTCGTTCAGGCGGGCCAGCGCCTCCTGCATCTCGGCCGCCGCGCGCACCGCCCGGAGCGCGTCGTCCTCGTGGAGCGTGGGGAGGCCGAAGACCGCCATGATGGCGTCGCCGATGTACTTCTCGACCGTCCCCCCGTGCCGCTCCAGGACGGCCCGCATCTCCGCGAAGTACGTCCCGAGGACCTCCCGGAGGGACTCGCTGTCGAGGCGCTCGCCGAGGGCGGTGGACCCGGCGAGGTCCGAGAACACGACCGTCACAGTCTTGCGGACCTCCCCGGGCGGCGGGGCCGACGCCAGCTCGGCCCCGCACATCCCGCAGAGGCGGAACCGGTCCGGGTTCTCCTCCCCGCAGCTGGGGCAGACCTGCACGGACCCGAGTCTAGGTCCGCCCCGTCGACCGATGCCAGGCCGGGGCGGGCCCTCAGATCCTTCCCTTCGGGTCGCGCTCCGGGTCCACGAGCACGGTGACGCGCCACCCGTCGTCGGGCAGGAGCTCGCGGAGGAGGACGCAGGCGCCGGGAGGCTTCCGGGGCGGGCCGCCCTTGCACCGCTTGAGGCGCTGGCCGTCCTTGTAGACCCGAGCCTTCTCGAGGTCGAGGCCGCGCACGAGATCCGGGGACTCGGTGAACACGAGCTCCATCGAGGTCACGGCGTCCGGGTCGCTCAGGATCCACTCGATCCCCTGGCCCACGCAGCGGCGCCCGCCGCAGGTAGCGTCGGTCTCCCCGGGCGTCCCGAAGAGGAACCCGGATACGATCACCTGCCCGGATCCTCCGTCCCCGATCTGCATCGCCACCGACGTCCCCGAGGATCCGGGCCACCGGACCGTCCCGCCGTCGGCGGCGTCGATCACCTCGGCGTTCGCATCTTCCGATGGCGTGACCGGGTTCGAGGCTTCCGAGTCCTGTCCGAACCCCGCCTCGTTCCCCGCCCGGACCGTGCAGGTGTACTCGATCCCGTTCGTGAGTCCACCGACCACCACGTCGGTCGTCGGCGCGTCGACGGTGGCCGAGCTTCGGTTCTCGGGGTCCGTCGTCGCAGTGCACGTCGCCTCGTAGGCATCGGGTTCACCGCCGGTCGTCGGAGGCTCCCAGTCGACGAGCGCCGCGCCGTCCATCGGGAACGCGACGACGTTCCGCGGCGGGCCGGGGATCTCCTCGGGAGGAGGTTCCGTCGTGAGGCTCCCGGCCTCGATGAAGACGTTGGAATCGACGAGCGCATCGCCGACGTCGGCGATCGCGAGCTTCATGGAGCTCGGCTCGTCCGGGGTCACCGCGGCCTCGCACGTGAGGACCACGGTCAGCCCGTCCATCTCGGTGTCGATCGGAGCGGTGCCCTCCTCGTCGCGCTCGTTGTCCCGGAACAGTCCGGCGTTGCTGCCGGCGTTGATCGAGTCCACGGAGACGCGATCGTCGCCGATCGTGGCGCAGTTCGATCCGTTCACGAAGAAGCCGAACACGTCGTCGAAACCTCCCCCGACGAACTCGTTGTACTCGTCCGAGGAGAAGACGTAGCGGAAGGTCACGGTGGAGCCTTCGGGAACGAACGTGAACGTGAGGCTGACCGCATCCCGGGTGAGGTCCTCACCCCCGAGGAGCGCATCGAGATCGGCGTCCCCGGCTGCGTCGTGCTCCGTCGTGACGGCATCGTCCTGGTTCGGCCCGATCACGTCGACCGCGCTGCCGGTCGACAGCAGGATCCCTTCCTCGAACCCGACGATGGCTCCCTCCCCGCTTCCACCTCCCGAGAAGGTCCCGGCTGCGAGATCGCTCCCGGTGAACGAGACGTCGGACACCGTCACACCCTCGCCCGCCAGCGCCTGCGCCAGATCGGCGGGGTCCAGGGACTCCGAGGTGAGGTCGGTGACGCTGAGCCCAGGCGAGGCGGTCGCCGCAAGCGTCGCCGTGGTGAACGCGGCCACCGCGACCGCCGCCGCCAGCATCAACCGGCCTCCCCTCCGGGGAGCGCGGCCATCAGCCATGTCGACCTCCCTCGTCCGCCGCTTCGTCCCGGCATCTTCCCCTCGGGTCGCCCCAGGAGCAACCGCCGATCGCGGTTCCTTTCCCACGTCCTCGGCTCGGCCCCCCGGGCCTCCGGCTGCGACCCTCGGGGGGTGGAGGCTACGCCGTTCGACGGATGGCAGGCGCGGAGGGCCATCGGTAGCGTGGGGGGCCCGTGGTCCCGTCGTCGAGACAGGGAGGGAGTGACATGCATCGAACCGAGGGTCGAACGCGCCTGGGGGTGGCGAAGAGGGTCGGCGTGGTGATGGGGCTCATCGGACTGCAGGCGATCGCCGGTGCCGTACCGGCCGGCGCGGCTGCCACGTGCTCGTACGACGCGGGCACCCAGACGGTCACCGTCACGGTGACCTCCGGGAGGGCAACCCTCCTGGTGGCGATCGACGGCACGATCAAGTGGGATGACGACGGTACGGGCGCGGGCGCTGAGCAGTGCGGGAGCGCCAACACCGGGAACACGACGGACGTGGTCGTGAACGGCGACGCCCAGGGCGAGACGTTCGTCCTCAACAACCGGTTCGGCCTGCCCTTCCCCTCCTCGATCTCCTGGGACATCGGCCTCGCCGGAGGGGTGGGCGACGACCTGCGCATCATCGGCTCGGAGAGCGACGACGACAACATCGCGGTCACCGGCAGCACGCTGTCGATGAACGGGGCCACCGGCAGCCTCGCCGGGATCGAGAACTTCATCCTGATCGGGGACGTGGGGAACGACACCCTCGACGCCTCGGGCCTGCCGGTGTCGATGCGGGCCGTGCTGGAGGGGGGCGCCGGCGCCGACACGCTGAAGGGCGGCGCTCGGCGGGACAAGCTGGACGGCGGCGACGGCTCCGACACGCTCGAGGGCGGTAAGGGGAAGGACCAGTTGGCTCCGGGGGTCGACGGATCGGACGACACCGTGACGGGAGGGGAGGGGAGCGACACCCTCGCGCTGGGGGCCGCCACCGCGGACGTGACCGTGGACCTCGCCGTGACGGGCCCGCAGCCCACCGGCCTGGGCACCGACACGATCGTCGGCGTCGAGAACGTCGTGGCCGGGAGCGGGAACGACACGCTGAAGGGCGACCTCGCGAACAACACGCTCACCGGGGGGCCCGGCACGGACCAGCTCAGGGGAGGCGCCGGCTCGGACAACTTCCGCGGCGGGGCCGGCGATGACCTGGCCCGCGGGGGCGGCGGCGACGACGTCCTGCGGGTGGCCGGCGGCAACGACGTGGCCCGAGGGGGCCCCGGGAACGATGTCCTGCGGATGGGACCGGGCGACGACACGTCCCGCGCCGGCGGCGGCGACGACACGATCCGTGCCGGAAGGGGCAACGACCTGCTGAACGGCGGGCCGGGCTTCGACACCTGCGTGGACGGTCCGGGCCGCGACACCGTCCGGGGGTGCGAGGCGTAGGGTCCGAGCGCTCTGGGGCGCGAGGCCCGTCCTCGGGGACGGTCGTCGCGGCGGGATCACCGCGGCGGGACCGGCCCCGAGGACGCCTCACGGTAGAGATGCCCCCCGCAGCCCATCGGTTCGCCCCGCGATGGATGGCGCGGGCACGGCTCCTCGGGCTACGGGAGGAGGCGGGGGAGCGGCCGACAGAGGATCCGGGCGGACGCGATCCGATCGGCCGGCATCGGCACTCCGAAGTCGGCCCGATGGCCGTCCGGGCCCCGAAGGGTGACCGTGCCCCCCGTGGTCATCGTGCCATCGACCGTGGTGACCTCCACCGAGCAGGCGCGAGGGCCGGGATCGATGGGGCTCGCCCAGCGGGCCGTGGCGACGACCTCCGCGCCATCAGGGGTCCGTCCCACGACCCGCACGTCCTCGAAGACGTATCCGGGGCCCTCCGGGTACACGTAGTCCGTGTCCTCGCACGAGCCCTTGGCGCTCACCGGCTCGGCCGACACCTTC
>DATLZP010000212.1:0-5133 GCA_035573935.1 Actinomycetota bacterium | reverse complement strand
CGGGAGGTCCGGATCGTGGTCCGCCCGGGGGCACCGGAAGCCTTGTAGCGCAACGGTTCCGACCCTCGCCCGGGGGCGGCCGGGAGGGACCGGCATCGGGTAGGATATGGGGCGGTCGGAACCCCCCGCGCGAGGCCCCAGGTGCGCCCCCGCCGGCCCCTGGCGTGGGCGGAGGACGCGGCCGAACGGAGGCTCGTTGGCGACGGCGAAGGCACGGACGAAGGAAGGGACCACCGGCTACACATCGGCGGACATCACGGTCCTGGAGGGGGTGGAGCACGTCCGGCTCCGCCCCGGGATGTACATCGGGACCACGTCCTCCCGGGGGCTGCACCACCTGGTCTACGAGGTCGTCGACAACTCGGTCGACGAGGCGATGGCCGGTCACTGCGACCGGATCGTGGTGACGCTCCTGGCCGACGGCGGGGTCCGGGTGGAGGACAACGGCCGGGGCATCCCGGTGAAGCCGATCCCCAGGATCAAGGACCGCCGTCCCGCGGTCGAGGTCGTGCTCACCACGCTGAACGCCGGGGGGAAGTTCGGCGGGGCGGGGTACCGGATCTCGGGCGGCCTGCACGGGGTCGGCGTCTCGGTGGTGAACGCGCTCTCCGAGCGGATGGTGGCCGAGGTGATGCGCGACGGGTTCGTCTGGCGCCAGACCTACGCGCGGGGGAAGGCCACGTCGAAGCTCCAGAAGGCGAAGCCGACCAAGAAGACCGGCACGGTCATCACCTTCTGGCCCGACCCCCAGATCTTCACCGAGGACCGGACGTTCCGCCGGGACGTCCTGGCGGAACGGCTGCAGGAGCTCGCGTTCCTGACGAAGGGGCTCGAGATCCACCTCGTCGACGAGCGCGAGGACCCGCCGGCGAAGGAGGTCTTCAAGGCCACCGGCGGCCTGGCCGACTTCATCCGCCACCTCTCGGTGGGCAAGGAGACGCTGCACCGCGTGATCGCCCTCGAGGCCAGGGAGGAGGACGGGTCGGCCGAGGTCGAGGTGGCGCTGCAGTGGAACACGGGGTACGCCGAGCAGATCCACTCCTTCGCCAACACGATCAACACGCACGAGGGCGGGATGCACGAGGAGGGCCTGAAGAAGGCCCTGACGAACGTGATCAACCGCTACGCCCGGCAGAAGGGGCTCCTCAAGGAGAAGGAGGAGAACCTGATCGGGGAGGACGTCCGGGAGGGGCTGACGGCGATCGTCTCCGTGAAGCTCCGCGACCCCCAGTTCGAGGGCCAGACGAAGACGAAGCTGGGCAACGCCTCGATCCGCTCGCTCGTCGAGACCACGGTGAACGACAAGCTCGCCACCTGGCTCGAGGAGCACCCGGGCGAGGCCCGGCGGATCGTGCTGAAGGCCTCCGCCGCGGCGAAGGCCCGCCTGGCGGCCAAGCAGGCCCGGGACCTCACCCGGCGGAAGTCGTTCCTCGACTCCGCCACGCTCCCCGGGAAGCTCTGGGACTGTCAGCTCACGGATCCCGAGCAGTGCGAGCTCTTCGTCGTGGAGGGGGACTCGGCCGGGGGCAGCGCGAAGAACGCCCGGGACCGGGCCACCCAGGCCATCCTGCCGATCCGGGGGAAGATCCTGAACGTCGAGAAGGCCCGGCTCCACAAGGTGCTGGAGAACGCGGAGATCCAGGCCATCATCGCGGCGATGGGGACCGGGGTGGGCGACGAGTTCGACCTGTCGAGGGCCCGGTACCACCGGGTCGTGATCATGGCCGACGCCGACGTGGACGGGGCCCACATCCGCACGCTCCTGCTCACGTTCTTCTTCCGGAACATGCGGGAGCTGATCGAGGCGGGATACGTCTACCTGGCGCAGCCCCCCCTGTACATGGTCACCTTGGACCGCACGCCCCACTACTTCTACTCCGAGCAGGAGTGGGAGGCGTTCCGGAAGCGGAACGGCGGCCGGAAGCTCGAGCCCCAGCGGTTCAAGGGCCTGGGGGAGATGGACGCGGAGCAGCTCTGGGAGACCACGATGAACCCGGACACCCGCACGCTCCTCCGGGTGGAGATGGAGGACGCGGTCCTGGCGGATCGGCTCTTCACGATCCTGATGGGCGAGGACGTCGCGGAGCGCAAGGCCTTCATCGAGGCCAACGCGAAGTACGTCCAGAACCTGGACGTCTGAGGCGGGGCCGATGGCGCAGAGCATCCTCTCCGGCCGGATCGAGCCGGTCGCCCTCGAGGAGGAGATCCAGCGCTCCTACCTCGACTACGCGATGTCGGTCATCGTGGGCCGGGCCCTGCCCGACGTCCGCGACGGCCTGAAGCCGGTCCAGCGCCGGATCCTGTGGTCGATGCTGGAGGCGGGCCTGCGCCCCGACCGCCCGTATCGGAAGTCCGCGAACACCGTGGGGGAGGTCATGAGCAAGTACCACCCCCACGGCGACCAGGCGATCTACGACGCGCTGGTCCGGATGGCCCAGGACTTCTCGCTCCGCTACCCGCTGATCGACGGCCACGGGAACTTCGGCTCGGTGGACGGCGACCCGCCGGCGGCGATGCGCTACAGCGAGGCCCGGCTGGCCCCCATCGCGCTCGAGCTCCTGCGGGACATCGACGCGGAGACCGTCGACCTGGTCCCGAACTACGACGGCTACCACCAGGAGCCGGCGGTGCTGCCGGCCCGCTTCCCGAACCTCCTGGCGAACGGGGCGGGGGGCATCGCCGTGGGCATGGCCACGAACATCCCGCCCCACAACCTGGGCGAGGTGATCGACGCGATCGTGCACGCGCTCGACCACCCGGAGGCCACGCCCCGGGAGCTGATGCGCTTCGTGAAGGGGCCCGACTTCCCGACCGGCGCCGTGATCATGGGGAAGGAGGGGATCCGGGAGGCGTACGAGACCGGCCGGGGCTCGATCAAGGTGCGGGCGGTGGCCCAGATCGAGGAGACGGCCCAGGGCCGGCAGCGGATCGTCGTCACCGAGCTCCCGTACCAGGTGAACAAGGCCCGCCTGGCGGAGAAGATCGCCGAGCTGGTCCGGGGCGGTCGGCTGAAGGACGTGTCCGATCTCCGGGACGAGTCGAACCGCCAGGGCATGCGCCTCGTGGTCGAGCTGAAGCGGGGGGCGAACGCCCAGGTCGTCCTGAACCAGCTCTACAAGCACACCCAGCTCCAGGACTCGTTCGGCGTGATCATGCTGGCGCTGGTCGACGGCGTGCCCCGGGTCCTGAACCTGGCCGAGATGATCGGCCACTACGTGGACCACCAGGTCGAGGTCCTGACCCGCCGCACCCGGTTCGAGCTCCGCAAGGCGGAGGAGCGCGACCACATCGTCCAGGGCCTCCTGATCGCCCTGCAGCACCTCGACGAGGTGATCCGGATCATCCGCGGCTCCCGCGACGCCGAGGAGGCCCGCGGGAAGCTCATGAAGAAGTTCAAGCTCACCGAGATCCAGGCCAACCACATCCTGGACATGCCCCTCCGGCGCCTGACCCGGCTGGCCCGGGAGGAGCTGGAGCAGGAGCACCGGGACCTCCTCGCCCGGATCCGGCACCTGAAGGCGCTCCTCAAGGACCCGAGGAAGATCCGGGCGGTGATCAAGGAGGAGCTGCAGGACATCCGGAAGCGGTTCGCCGACGAGCGACGCACCCGGATCCGGGCCGACGACGGGGAGCTCGACGTGGAGGACCTGATCGCCGAGGAGGACGTGGTGATCACGGTCTCCCGGGCCGGCTACGTGCGGCGCGTGCCGCTCGACACCTTCCGGCGCCAGGGGCGGGGGGGCAAGGGCGTCCGGGGGGCGAACCTGAAGGAGGAGGACGTCATCTCCGACGTCTTCGTCACCACGACCCACCACTGGCTGCTGTTCTTCACCACCCGGGGCCGGGTCTACCGGGTGAAGGTGCACGAGATCCCGGAGTCCGGCCGGACCGCCCGGGGCATGTACGCGGCCAACCTCCCCGGGGTCTCGATCGAGGCCGGGGAGAAGATCAGCGCGGTGATCGACCTCAAGGACTACGAGGACGGGCGCTACCTGCTGTTCGCCACGAGGCGGGGGATGGTGAAGAAGACGGCCCTGGCCGAGTACGACTCGCCCCGCACGGGCCTGGTGGCGATCAACCTCCGAGCGGGGGACGAGCTGATCGACGTCAAGCTCACCGACGGGAAGGACGAGGCCATCCTGGTGTCCCGGAAGGGGCAGGCCATCCGGTTCAGGGAGGCCCTCGTCCGGCCCATGGGGCGGGCCACCTCCGGGGTGATCGGGATGCGCCTGGCCGAGGACGACGAGGTGATCGCCATGGGGGTCGCCTCGCAGGGCGAGGAGCTGATCAGCGTCACCGAGCAGGGCTACGGGAAGCGCTCGCCGCTCCGCGACTACCCGACGAAGGGACGGGGCGGCAAGGGCGTGATCGGCCACCAGCTGACGAAGAAGACCGGGCTGCTGGCCGGGGCGTTCGTCGGATCGAAGGACCAGGACATGTTCGTGATCTCCTCGGCCGGGCAGGTGGTGCGGGTCCCGGCCGCCGAGATCCGCCGGGTGGGACGGGCGTCGCAGGGCGTGCGCACGATGCGGGTGGACGAGGGCCACGTCGTGGCCCTGGCCCCGGTGATCACCCAGGACGGGGCGTAGGCGCCGGGGGGACGACCGGTTCCCCCGGCAGCCGGACCCTCCGGAACGAGAGCCAGAGCAGCGCGTCGTAGGCGGCCTTCAACGCCCCGGCGGCCACGAAGGGCGCGCCGACGCCGAACGCCCGCATCAGCCATCCCGCGAGGAGGGGGCCGGCGGGGCGGGCCAGGGACCGGGCGGTGTTGGTGAAGGCGGCGGCGGCGGTCCGCTCCCCGGAGGGCACGAGCGCCGCCAGGTAGGCCTGGCGGGTGGGGACGTCCATCTGCGAGAGCGTGGACCGCCCGAGCAGCAGGGCGACGGCCCACCCGTACGCCGGGGCGAGCGGGATCGCGGCCAGGAAGGCGTTGGAGGGGAGGTGCGTGAGCACCATGGTCCGGCGGAGGCCGAACCGCGCGCCGAGCCGGGCGGCGACGAGCGACGAGGCCGCCTGGAGGAGGCCGGCCGCCGAGAACACCGGCCCCAGGGCGTCGGCCTCCACCCCGTACCGCCGCCGCAGCCAGTAGGCGAGGAACGCCTGGACGACGAAGCCGCCGGCGAACGAGTCCAG
>DATLZP010000211.1:0-2066 GCA_035573935.1 Actinomycetota bacterium | reverse complement strand
CCGGCTCGTGGTCGAGGAGGAACGGGAACGGCGGATCCTCGGCCAGGGTCAGCCAGCGGCGGAGGCTGGCCCGGGCCATCGGCACGAGCGCGGGGTCCACCGGGGTGAGGTGCAGGCCCTGGTTGCGGCCGGAGGCCCCGGCGGCGAGCTCGGTCCGCTCGAGCAGGACCACCTCGGTCCCCCGCTCGGCGAGCGCGTCGGCGCAGGCCGCGCCCACGATGCCGCCGCCCACCACGACGACGTCCGCCCCGGCCACGGCCGGCAAGGGTAGCGGGGACGGGTTGGGCCGGACGGGCTGGTTCCCTAGAATCGACCCGGAGACGTGGCTGAGTGGCCGAAAGCAGCCGCCTGCTAAGCGGTTAGGGGGCGTCGAGCTCCCTCGCGCGTTCGAATCGCGCCGTCTCCGCGGCGCCCGTAGCTCAACTGGACAGAGCGTCAGACTACGGATCTGAAGGTTGGGGGTTCGAGTCCCTCCGGGCGCGCGGGTGGTCCCGCGGTCCCTGGTCGGGGTGGTGGCGGCGGTCGCGCTGGTGGCGGCGGCCTGCGGCCCGTCCTCCAGGGGGGAGGGGTCTCTCCGGGCCCCGGCGGCCGACCGGGGCCGGGCCCGCCGGGGAACGGTGGTGGTGGCCGCCGGGGACATCGCCTGCGGGGGGTCGCCCTGCGACAGCCACCGGCGGACCGCCCGCCTGATCGGCAGGATCGACCCCGACGCCGTCCTCACCCTGGGCGACAACCAGTACCCGGACGGGGAGTACCGGGACTTCCTGGCCTCCTACGACCCCACCTGGGGTCGGTTCCTGCGGATCACGCGACCCACGCCCGGCAACCACGACTACCACGTGCCGGGGGCCGCCGGGTATTACCGGTACTTCGGCCGGAGGGCCCACCGGAGCAGGGGCGGCTACTACAGCTTCGACCTCGGCCGGTGGCACTTCCTGGCCCTGAACTCCGGGCGCGGGGGGATCTCGCGGGAGCAGCTGGCCTGGGTCCGCCGGAACCTCGAACGGGACGATCACCGGTGCGAGCTGGCGTACTGGCACCATCCCCGCTGGTCCTCCGGCACCGTCCATGGATCGAACACCGCCTACGGGCCGCTCTGGGAGGTCCTCTACCGCAAGGGCGTGGACGTCGTCCTGAACGGCCACGAGCACAACTACGAGCGCTTCGCGCCGATGGATCCGCGAGGGAGGCGCGACCGGCGGGGCATCCGCCAGTTCGTGGTGGGGACCGGCGGGATCTCCCACTACCCCACGGGCCGCCCGCTGGAGGGGTCCCAGGTCCGGATCGACGATCGCTTCGGCGTGCTCCGGCTCAGGGTGTCGGCCGGCCGGTACCGGTGGGCGTTCGTGGCGGTGGGGGGCCGGGTGCTGGACCGGGGCCGGGATCGCTGCCACCGCTGAGGGCGGCGGCCGTCACCACCGCTCGCGGTGGAGGACGTCGGCGAGCGGCTTCCGCCTCCCCTCCCGGGCGGGGGGCCGGAGGGGGTAGCCGAGCGCGAGCAGGTGATCGCAGCGCCAGCCCTCCGGGTAGCCCAGGACCTCCCGGGCGAGGTGGGGGTCGGCCGGGGAGGCGTGGGAGCCGCCGATCCCCCGGTCCCAGGCGGCCAGCAGCATGTTCTGCATGGCCTGCCCCAGGTCGAACGCGATCGACTCGCGCTCGTCGTCGTCCCGGCCCTGGGGCGTGATGAGCGCGACCGTCGCCGCCGCCGCCCCGACGTGCCCGGTGTAGGGGCCGAGGGTCGCCAGCGCCTCCAGCGTGGCCCGGTCGGTCGAGGTCACGAAGGCCCACCGCTGGAGATTCATGGAGCTCGGGGCGCGGCGGCCGGCGTCCACGATCGCCTCGAGGTCCTCGGGCCGGATCGGGCGGTCCTCGTAGCGTCGCACGGCCCGCAGGGTCCGGATCGCCTCCCAAGTCTCCACGCCCCGCGGAGTCTAGCGCGCTGCCCCTCCCGGGCGACCGACCGCTTCCGGGTTCGATCGCACACGGTCCGGGCTAGCCCTCGCCCTGCCGTCCAGGGGGGAGCCTCCCCTCGGCCGCCGCGCGGGCCAGGCGAGCCAGGCGGCGGG
>DATLZP010000210.1:0-5320 GCA_035573935.1 Actinomycetota bacterium | reverse complement strand
CGAGGACTCCTCTCCGGTCCGCATCTCGGGGTCAGTGTACCCCAGCGGGGGAGGCTCGGCCTAGGACGTGGGAAGACGTCCGGATTGCGCCGCTGAGAGCGGCCGTGCTAGCATCCGCCGTGCCCCCTCGCGACGCTCGGAAAGGAGCGTCCGGTGGAGGGCGTGCAGCTTAGGGCCTCCCGGTCCCGAGCGACGCCGAACGGGCCGCCCGGCCCACCCCGGCGTCGACGGATCCTCAGCCGCCTGTCCTTCGGGCACGTCGTCATGATCGTCTCCGGCCTGCTCGCGTTCCTCCTCACCTTCAGTCCTCCGGGCCCGC
Source organism: Actinomycetota bacterium (assembly GCA_035573935.1). GTDB lineage: Bacteria > Actinomycetota > UBA4738 > UBA4738 > HRBIN12 > DATLZM01. The sequence goes on along the minus strand of DATLZP010000210.1, from coordinate 5,001 downwards.
GAGCAGACCTTCCCGGTCGCCGTGGCCGCCCGGGACATCCCCGCCGGCACCCCCGTCGACCCCGGGTCCAGCCAGAGAGCCGGTCCAGGTCCCGGGGCCGGAGGAGGGTGGCCAGGATCTCCTCGCCTACCTGGACCTCGGTCGCGGCGACCACCATCCGGGCCGGGGACCTGGTCTCCCGCAGCGACCTGCGGCCTTCCGCCGCGCCCGGGGGCCTGGGGGTCATGAGCATCCCCGTCGAGCGGGAGCACGCCGTGGGCGGGGCCCTGGCCCCAGGCGACCGGGTGGACGTGATCGAGGTCCGGGACGGGGGGGCCAGGTACCTCCTCCGGGGTGCGGAGGTGCTCGCTGTCGGCTCGCGGGACGGCCGCGGGTTCGTGGAGGGGAGCATCGGGGCCTTCAGCGTGACCATCGCCGTCGACCCCCAGGCGGCCCTCGACATCGCCCGGGCCATCCGGGAGGCGGGGGTGGAGATCGTCCGCACCACGGGCGTGCAGGCGACCCCGGAGGCATCACCGACCTCGGGGTGAGAGGCGGTGCGCGAGCCGGAGGTGGCCGTCGTCTACTCGCCCCGGGAGTGGGCCGAGCGCCTCTCCCGGTTCGTGGCCGACCACGGGGGCCTGCGGATCCGGGCCAAGGTCCCCGACCGGGAGGAGGCCCTCGAGCAGCGGTACGACGTCCTGGTGGTCGACGACTTCACCCACTTCCTCTCCCGGCGGTTCGTGGACGGGGTCCAGCGGGCCGGGAGGCGGGTCCTGGGGGTCTACGACCCGGCCGAGCCCGGAGGGGCGGAGGAGCTGGGCGCGGCCGGGAAGGAGCGGCTGCGCCGGTGCGACGTGGACGACGTCATCGAGGCCCAGGCCCCTCCGGAGGAGTTCGTGGCCGCCGTCACGGCCCTGGCGGCGACGATGGCCATCCCCGCCGAGGAGATCCCCGAGCGGGTCCTCCCGTCGGAGCCCGCCGGGGGCGCGGGACCCGAGAAGGAGGGCGGGGGACGGGGAGCGATCGCCGTGGTGGGGGCTGCCTCGGGCGGGTGCGGGGCCACCGAGATCGCCCTGGGCCTGGCAGCCGCGGCGGCCCTCCGGGGGGAGAGCGCCGTCCTCGTCGACGCCGACGACGTACGGGCATCGGTCGCCCAGCGCCTGGGGCTCCCGGTGTGGCCGAACATCCGGGCCGCCGTGGACGCCTTCCACGAGGCCCCCGAGCGCCTCCCGGAGGTCCTGACCCCTTACCCGGCCGGCCGGTTCGACGTCGTTTGCGGCCTCTCCAACCCGGCCGACTGGTCGATGCTCCGCCCCGCCGAGATCGTCGGTGTGTGCCGGGACCTGGCCCGCCTGCGTCACCACGTGATCGTCAACGTGGGCTCCGAGGTCGAGGACCTGGCCTGGCTCGGTGAGCCCGAGCGGTTCGGGGTGACCCGGGCCCTGTTCGCCGAGGCCGACGTCCCGGGCGGCGGTGGCCGAGGCCGTGGAGGAGTACCAGCGCCTGGCACACGTGGGGGAGGCCAGGCCCCTCCGCTCGGCCCCGGAGATGGTGGATCGGCTGATCCGCTCGATCTCGGGGTTCGGGGCCCTGACCGAGCTCCTGGCCGACCCGCACGTGGAGCAGATCTTCATCGAGGGGGCGCGGGTCTCCTACCAGGACGCCTCGGGCCGCCTGCGGGCCCTCCAGCAGCCCGCCACCGAGGAGGAGCTGCGCCACGTGGTGGACCGGCTCCTGGCTCCCACCGGCCGGCACCTGGACGCCCGGAACCCGCTGGTCCAGGCCCGGGTGCTCGAGAGGAGCGAGTGGGGGCGGGCCCGCCTGACCGCCTCCATCCCCCCGATCTCCGAGCACCTCTCCGCCCACAGCCGGAAGTACGTGCTCCGCTACGAGACGCTCCGCTCCCTGGTCGACCGGGGCTCGCTCACCCCGCAGGCGGCGGGGTTCCTGTGGGCGGTGATGCAGACCCGAGCCCGGGTGGTGGTCTCGGGGCCCCCCTACGCGGGGAAGACCACCCTCCTCGGCGCGCTCCTCGCCGCCGTGCCCCCCGCCCGGTGCATCCGGTCCTGCGAGGAGAGCCGGGAGCTGGCCGTGCCCCTCACCCACGGCTCCTACTACGAGCAGCGGCCGCCCGCCCTGGACGGGAGCGGGGCGGTGACCCTGCGCGACCTGGTGAAGTTCGTCCTGGCCACCAGCCCCGACCTGATCGTGGTGGGCGAGGTCCGCTCCGCCGAGGCCTGGGAGCTCGTCCGGGCGGTGAACGCGGGCTGCGGGTTCGCCGTCACCGTGCACGCCAACTCCGCCCGCGACGCCCTGACCGCCCTGGTGAACATGGCCCTCATGGCCGGGGAGAACGTCACCGAGCCCGTCGTGCGATCGGTGTTCGCCTCGGCCATCGACTTCGTGGTGCACCTGGGGCTCGACGAGCGGCCCCGGACCGAACGAGCGACCCTGTCGTGAGGTCATGTCAGCTCCAGGTCTCCTTGAAGAGCGGGAAGACGCTTATGCTCTGGTTCCAGTTCTCCGGTCCTGACGGTCTGACAGTGGATAAGGCGATCCCGGCGCCTTCTGCGGACGTGGCGGACGCCTCGATCAGCTGCGGCGAGATCTGAGGGACCTCATCTGAGGGACGTCATCTGAGGGACCTCATTCGAGTGGTGGCTTGGCAACCGCGAGCCACCTTGATCGACGTCGGCAGGCCAGCCTGGCCGCCGTTGATCGTCGTCCCGCGGTTCGCGCACCGTTCAATCGAGACCACCCTGTCCCGACCCCCTCGACGCCGTCTTCCTGCCGTGGGGGGGGCGGTTCCAGCCCAGTCTCCTCGGCGTCGATACCTCTCACCGATGCGGTCAGTCCTGCGGATCGGGCTTGGGGCGCTGGTGCTCGCGGTGCTCGCGACGCCCGCGCACGCCCGGCAGGGATCGCTGCGCTTCTTCGGGAACGGGACCGACGACATCGATCGGGTCAAGATCCGGGTGGACGACCCGACGACCGACCGCGAACCGAAGCGGCCGGTGGACGTCGGGGCCCGGAGCTTCACGATCGAGCTGTGGATCCGCGCCGCGGCGGGGAACGACGCACCGGTCGTCGCGTGCGGCGCCAACGTGGACTGGATCTACGGGAACATCGTCGTCGATCGCGACCGGTACAACCAGGGCCGCGCGTTCGGCCTGTCGCTGGCCGGCGGTCGGGTCGTGTTCGGGGTGCGGAACGCCCGAGGCGTCTCCCGGACCATCTGCGGGACGACCGATCTGCGCGACGGCCGGTGGCACCACGTCGCCGTCGAGCGCCGCCGCTCCGACGGGCACCTGTGGCTCTACGTCGACGGCCGGCGGGAGGCCCATGCCGACGGGCCGAACGGCGACGTCTCGTACCCGGACGACGGCGTGCCCGGCCCGTACTGCGGCGGCCCGTGTACCCGGAGCGACCCCTTCCTCGTGATCGGGGCGGAGAAGCACGACGCGGACCCCTCCTACCCCTCCTTCCACGGATGGGTGGATGAGATCAGGGTCTCCCGCGTCCTCCGGTACCGGGGCACCGCGTTCCGGCCGCCGAGCGCCCCGTTCGAGCTCGACCGAGGGACCGCCGCCCTGTACCACCTGGACGAGGCCCGAGGGAAGACGGTCCACGACGTCCGTGGCCGCTCGGACGGCGTCCGCCGGTACGGAGGCGATCCGGCAGGGCCGCGCTGGAGCCGTCGCAGCCCCTTCTGATCGCCGCCCCGCCCAGATGCGCGATGCTTCCGCGGGGAGCGAGGAGACGACTAAGCGCGGACGAGGCCTCGCGCGTTTCCTGAAGGGAGATCGGGCCAGATGGGGGCGGGACGGGGCGGAGGGCGCAGCCTGACGCACGTCGGTCAGGGCGAGGGCGGAAGCGGATGAACGGATCAGCCGGGTTCGAGGACTTCTACCGCATCAACTACCCGAGGGTCGCGGCGGCGGCGTTCCTCCTGACCGGGGATCGGGAGGAGGGCGCGGATCTCGCACAGGAAGCGTTCGTCCGGGCCTACGCGCGTTGGCGCGCGGTGTCGCATCATCCGTGTCCCGAAGCCTGGCTGTTCCGGGTCGTTAGCAACCTGGCCGTCTCGCGGCACCGCCGGGAGCAGCTCCGGTTCCGATCCGAGCGAGCGTGGACCGGCTGGACCACCGCTACCCCTGCGCCCGATGGCCCGGAACCGGGGCTCCTCTCGGCGTTGGCACGCCTCACGGCGGCGCAGCGAACCGTCGTCGTGCTCCGCTACTACGCCGATCTGTCCGTCGATCAGGTGTCCGAGGTCCTTGGGAAGCGCCCCGGAACGGTCCGTGCGCTGACGTCCCAGGCCTTCTCGCGGCTCCGACCGATCCTCGTGACGAAGGGGGTGTACCCATGAGTGTCGATCGGGAGATCACGCGCCTCCTCCGCGAGGTGGCGAGGGGCGTGGAGTCCGAGACCCCTCCCCCGGTGGAGCGGGTCATCGGCCGGGGACGTCGCCGCCGGCTGGCCCACCGTTCGGGGGGCGCGGTGGTCGCGGTGGGAACGGCGGCCATGATGGCCTGGAGCCTCATCTTCCTGGCGCGGGGACTGGGTGAGAGCAGCGAGCCTCGACGCCCGGCCGGCGAGGGGGCATCCCCAGCCGTCTCCCACACGCTGATCCTCTCCGACGTGTCGGTCCGCTATCCCTACTCGGCGGCGCCGGAAGGGGAGACTTTCGGGAGGGACGATCCGAGCCTGGATCCGTCGAGGGCCAACGTGTTCTTCACCGCCACCTGGTCCGATGACCGCTGGCCGGGGGACGTCTGGTGCACGTTCGAAGCCGTCGATGCCACCGGCGAGGTCGTGGGGCGGGAGCGCGTGTTGGTCGGTGCACCCATCGTGGGGCGCACCGACCGCCTTCCGGGCTTCGGCATGAAGGTGTCGGCCGAGCCGGTGAGCGCCAAGGGCTCGTGCGAGGACACGGACTACGTGTACCCGGAGGGCCCCGGATACGTCTTCGAGGACGTGCGGGTCGTGGGACGGACCCCTGATGGCGCGGAGGTCGTC
>DATLZP010000209.1:0-7414 GCA_035573935.1 Actinomycetota bacterium | reverse complement strand
ACGGTGCGGGCCACGCTCCGACCCTACCGCAGGGTCCGTGGGGTCCACCCGCGCGGCGCCGGATCGCGTTAGCGGGCGCGGGCCCGGGTCACGTCGGCGACCTCGGCCCCGAGCGCCTCCAGGAGCTCCGCGGCGCGGAGGTGGAGGTTCACCCCCCTGGCGCCGCCGCCGATCGCCACCCGGTCGAGCTCGAGGATGCTCCGGTCGGCGATCACCGGCCAGGCCGTGGCCGCCCCGAGGGGGGTGATGGCGCCCCGCTCGTAGCCCGTCGCCTCCCTGGCCTCGGCCTCGTCGGGGAGCGAGAGCCGGGAGACGCCGAGGTGCGCCCGGAGCTTGGGCCAGTCGATCTCCCGCCCCGCGGGCACCAGCACGAAGAGGTGGTCGCCGCGGCCGCGGCGCACGACGATCGTCCGCAGGAGCTGCCCGAGCTCGATCCCCTGGAGCGCGGCGCTCTCCTCGGCGCTGCTCGGCGGCCGGGTCCGAACGACCTCGAAGCGGAGACCGGCCTCGCGGGCCGCGCGGATCGCCGGGGTGTCGTCGTCCATCCCGGCAAGCCTACGGGAGGCCCCAACATCCGGCGGGGACCGGTCACGCGCGTGCGCCGATCGCGCCTCGGAACGGTGCCCCCGGGAGGAATCGAACCTCCGACACGCGGTTTAGGAAACCGCTGCTCTCTCCACTGAGCTACGGGGGCCTACGGCCGCCGGGGCCATGGTACGGCAGCCCGCCACGGCTGGATCGGGTCGCCTCCGGCCGCCCGCCGGCCCGGCACGGGGCGCTCACTGGAGCGGTTCGACCCGATGCCCGAATGCGGGGTTGCGTGGAACGACGACCCTGTGGTACACAGGGAGTCAGGGGCTGCGCATCGCCCGAGGCCCATCGGCGTACCGCCGGAAGGGGAGGCACCGTGGAGGTCGTACAGGGCGAGCCCCAGGTACCGCTCCTTCGCGACCTCGACCAGCTCGGGCGGTTGACGCGCACCATCTCGGCGGCCGCGACGGTCGACGAGATCCTCCACCACGCCCTGGAGGCCCTGCACGGGACCATCCGGCCGGACCGATCGGCCGTCCTCCTGTTCGACCCCGAGGGGGTGATGCGGTTCCGGGCGTGGCGCGGGCTCTCCCCCGCGTACCGCGCGGCGGTGGAGGGACACTCGCCCTGGGCCCGAGACGCCTCCGACCCGCGGTCCTTCCTGGTGGAGGACGCTTCCGTGGAGCCATCCCTCGAGCCGTTCTGGCCGGCGATCCGGGCTGAGGGGATCCGCTCCCTCGCCTTCGTCCCCCTCGTCGCCGGGGGCCGGCTGCTGGGGAAGTTCATGCTGTACTTCGACGAGCGGCGCGCGCTCTCCGAGGAGGAGGTCGTCGTCGCCGAGACGATCGGCGCGTACATCGCGTTCGCCATCGACCGGCTGGGGACGGTCTCGCGCCTGCAGCGCTCCCGCCGCCTGCTGGAGGTCATCACGCAGGGTCTGGCCGACGGGATCACGGTGCAGGACGCCCCGGGGAGGGTGATCTACGCGAACGCCGCCGCGGCCCGGATGGCCGGCGTGGGTTCGGGGGAGGAGCTGGTGCGGACCCCCACCGCGCAGCTCCTCGATGGCGTCGAGATCCTGGACGAGGAGGGGCGGCCCTTCGATCCCGACCGCTTCCCGGGACGGCGGGCCCTCGCCGGCGAGGCTGGCCCCGAGGTCGTGATCCGCAGGGTCGACCGCGGCACGGGGGCCGCCTCGTGGTTCCGGATCCAGGCCCGCCCGGTGCACGACGAGGAAGGACGGGTGGCGTTCGCCGTGAACATCGTGACGGATCTCACCGAGCAGAAGCGGCTGGAGCGGGACCTCCGGTTCCAGAAGACCCTGCTCGAGCTGCAGAGCGAGGGGACGCTGGAGGGCATCCTGGTCGTGTCCCCCGACGGCCGCATCCTCTCCTTCAACCGTCGGTTCGCCGACATGTGGGGGATCCCGGACCACGTCCTGGCGTCCGGCAGCGACGAGGCTGCGTTGGCCGCCGTCCGGGAGAAGCTCTCCGACCCCCAGGGGTTCTACGAGCGGGTCCGGTACCTGCACGAGCATCCCGAGGAGGAGAGCCGGGAGGAGATCGTCCTGGTGGACGGCCGGGTCCTCGACCGCCACAGCGCCCCGATCGTCGCGGAGGACGGGACGCTCTTCGGCCGGGCCTGGTTCTTCCGGGATGTCACGGACCGCAAGCGGACGGAGGCGACGCTGCGGTTCCTCGCCGAGGCCGGCGAGCTCCTGAGCTCGGGGCTGAACCTCGAGCGGACGCTGGAACGGGTGGCGCGGCTCGCCGTTCGGGCCATCGCGGACCTGTGTGTCGTCTACCTGCTGGAGGGCGGTGAGGTCCGGCGGCTGGAGCTCGCGCACCGGGACCCCGGGAAGCGCGACCTGCTCCGCGAGTACGCGCGCCGGTACCGGCCGGGGAAGGGGAGCCCCGTCTTCGAGGCGCTCCGGGTCGCCGAGGTGCTTCGCACCGGCGAACCGCGGGTGGTGCCGGAGGTCTCGGACGAGATGCTCGCCGCGACGCTGGATCCGGACCGCGCCGCCATGCTCCGCGCGGTCGGGCTCTCCTCGGCCATCGTGGCGCCGCTCCGGGCCCGGGGGAACGCGGTGGGCGCGATCGTGTTCGCGTCCTCCGACCCCGGGAGCCGGTTGAGCCGGGACGACGTGCCCCTGTGCATGGAGCTCGCCCGGAGGGCCGGGACGGCCATCGACAACGCACACCTCTATCGGGAGCAGCGGGAGGCTCGCCGGCGCGCGGAGCGCGCGGCCGCCCGCACCGAGCGGCTCCAGGCGGTCACGGCGCTCCTATCCGGGGCGGTGCGGCCCCGAGAGCTCGGGGAAGCGGTGCTGATGGAAGGCATCCCGGCCCTATCGGCGGACGCCGGCTCGGTCTTCATGCTGGTCCCGGAGGAGGCGGTGTTCGAGCTCGTCGCGTTCTCCGGCTACCCGGAGGAGCTGGCCGAGCGGTTCCGGCGGATCCCGGCCGACGCCGGGGGCCCGCTCCGGGATGCGATGGAGGCCGGTGAGCCGGTGGTGGTCCGGTCACCGGACGAGTTCGCCCGGCGGTGGCCGCACCTGGTGGAGGCGCTGGCGGCGACGGGGGACCGGACCACCGTGACGACGCCGCTCATCGTCCGGGGACGCGACGTCGGCGTACTGCACCTCGGCTTCCGGCGCCCCGTCGCGATCGGCGACGACGACCTGGGGTTCGTGTGGGCGCTCTCCCGCCAGCTGGCCCAGGCGCTGGAGCGTGCCGCCCTCTACGAGCGGGAGCTCCGGACGGCCACCGAGCTCCAGGAGAACCTCCTGCCGAGGCACCTCCCGGAGATCCCCGGCCTGGAGGTGGCGGCTGTCTACGTTCCGTTCGGAGAGGGGATCGCGGTCGGGGGGGACCTGTTCGACCTGATCCCGGTGCCCGGCCACGCGTGGGTCGCCATGATCGGGGACGTGTCCGGTCGCGGCCCGCGGGCCGCCGCGACCGGCAGCCTCGTCCGCCAGGCCGTCCGGGTGGCGGCCCTGCGGGAGCGAGCGCCCTCGGACATCCTGGGCCTGGTGAACCGGGCGCTGATGGGGCAGGTGGGGGAGGGGGAGTTCTGCACGGTCTGCTGCGTCCGGATCGAGGCTTCGGGCGGGGGCCCCGGGTTCCGTCTCACGATGGCGCTCGCCGGGCACCCCCTCCCGGTGATCGTCCGCCGCTCCGGGGAGATCGTCCCCGCCGGCCGCCCGGGGAGCCTCCTCGGCGTGTTCCCCGACGCACCGATGGAGGACAGCGTCGTCCATCTCGCGCCGGGCGACACCATGGTCCTGTTCACCGACGGCCTCGAGGAACGCCGACGGGGCGACGAGCCGTTCGGCGGGTCGGCGTTCCGCCGGGTCCTGCGATCGCTGGCCGGGGCGCCGGCCGACGAGGTCGTCGAGACGATCCGGGTGGAGCTGACCGGCTTCTCGCCGGAGCCGCTCGCCGACGACGTGGCGATCATGGCGCTGCGGGTGCCCGAGGGCGAGGAACGGGGGGGCGGCTAGGCGCGCTCCCGGTCCTCCCGGTCGAGGTCCTGGATCTCGACCTCCCAGCCGTCCGCCCGGTACCGCTCGGCCTGCGCTTCCGCGGCCTCCCGGGTGAGCGTGAGCGTGACGGTGTTGGAGCCCTTGACCGCCCGGAGGATGACCTTCGCGTCCCGGCGCGCCATCCCTCCCCCCCCTCGTGCGGGTGGCCGAGCCCGCGGATGATTCATAGCACGGGAGGGGAGGGAAGACCTCCACGCGAGGGGCGGGTCACGGATCGGGTCGAGGGCGAACCCTGCGTCGCCCCGCCCGGCTCAGGGGCGTGGGGGAGCGGCCACGGGGTCGAACGGATCCCCGACCCGGCGGAGGCGCTCCAGCGTCCGCCGCGGCCCGAACCACAGCCCGTCCGGGTCCCCGGTCTCGGCGGCCGCCTCGATCTCGGCCCAGGTGAGCGGGACGGATGCGGTGGGGATGGTCGCCGCCCGGAGCGAGTAGGGAGCGACCAGCGACCGCCGGTGACCGTTCTGCGCCCAGTCGATGAGGACGCGCCCTCGGCGGGCCGCGGGCGCGGGGCGATCCGTCATCGCCCCCGGCTCCCGCTCGGCCATCGTCCGAGCCAGCGACCTGGCCAGGGCCCGCGTGTCCTCGAACGAGGCGCCCGGGGTTGGGGCCACGACGTGGAGGCCACGGGAACCGGACGCCTTGGCGAAGGTCTCCATCCCTCGCTCCAGCAGCTCGCCCCGGAGACGAAGCGCGGCCCGGCAGCATTCCACCAGCCCGGCCGGAGGCCCCGGGTCGAGGTCGAAGACCACGCAGAGGGGACGTTCCGGCTCGAACCGTGTGACCGGCAACGTGTGGAGCTCGATCGCGCCCAGGTTCGCCGCCCACACGAGCGACGGGACGTCGTTCAGGACGCAGTAGTCCGATCAGGTCGCTCTTCGTGAACCCGGTCACGGGGAACAGGACGCGATGGGGGCTGGAGACCTCGATGGCCCGTCCCTCCAGTTCCACGACCAGGCGTTCCCCGGTGCCCGTCACCTCATCCCCGGATCGCCCGGGCCACCGCGTCCAGGTCCCGGACGAACGCGTCGAACGCCTCGTGCCGTGCTCGATCGTCGTCCGCCCGGAGGATCGAGGAGGGGTGGACCGTCGCCGTGACGAGCGGCGGGAGGGGGGAGTCCACGAACGCCCCCCGGTGCTCGGTGAGCCGGAACCTCGGGCCGAGCAGCGCCTGTGCCGCGGTCGCCCCCAGGCATACCAGGACCGTGGGACGGACCACCTCGATCTCGGCATCGAGCCACGGTCGGCAGGCCCGGATGTGGATCGCCGCGGGGCGGCGGTGGATCCGCCGCTTCCCCCGCGGCTCCCAGTTGAAGTGCTTGACGACGTTCGTCCTGTAGGTCAGGTCCCGCCCGATGCCCGCCCGCTGGAGCGCCCGGTCCAGCAGCCGGCCGGCGGGCCCGACGAACGGCATCCCCTCCCGGTCCTCGCGGTCACCCGGCTGCTCGCCGACCAGCATGATGGGGGCGGGGACGGCCCCCGCTCCGAAGACGGTCTGCGTCCCCTTCTCCCACAGCTCGCAGGCCCGACACCCCGCCGCGGCCTCGCGGAGCCGGGGGAGCGTGGGATCCCGCGGGACCAGACCGGCCGCCGTGCCCTCCGTCCGCTGCGGCACGCCCCGTACCTACCCGGGACGGCGGCGAGGGAACCGCGGCTCCACGGCTCGTTTGTGGCCCGGGGCGGCCGGGAAGAGAAGGACCGGGGCGATCCTCTCCGTCCGACGCCCCGTGAGGAGGTGGGATGGCGATGCTCGTTCCCGCGGTCATCGTCGCGGTGCTGGTGGGGGTGACCGGCTACCTGATCGGCAGTCTCGTGCAGAGCGTCGCTCGAGAGCGGCGAACGAACAACGTGCGGAAGCTGTGGCGGAACTTCGGTCTCAGCGTCTCGTTCTGCGTGCTCTTCCTCCTCAGCTGGGCGGCCCAGGCGCTCGCGGAGTGGGACGTCTACCGCGCCGACCAACGCGCCCACGGCGAGCCGGTCGCGGTCCGTGGCTTCGTCGTCGAGTTCGGCCAGTCCACGCTGGAGAACTGGCAGTCGGAGTTCCTCCAGCTGTTCTCCTTCGTGGTGCTCTCGGCCGTGCTGATCCATCGCGGGAGCGCGGAGTCGAAGGACGGGACCGATCGGATCGAGCGCAAGGTGGACGAGGTGCTCAGGCGTCTCGGCGAGGAGGAGCCGGAGCGCGTGAAGACGCAGCACTGAGGGGGTCGCTCCCCGACCGGTCGCCCTGCCCACGCCCTCACGCCCATCCGTCGGGAAGGGGGCCCTGGGTCCGGTCGCCGGTTCACCCCCTCCGTCGCTCGGGCCTTCCCCGGCGCCGCTCGCGTCGTCTCCGCCGCTCGGTGGTCGACCCCAGCTGCCGCCGGGCCTGGAGCACGAGCAGCGGGTCACGGAGGGCGGCCTCCGCGTCCGAGTGGAGGCGCTCGACGTGCGCTCGGTAGGCGCGGGCCTGCGCGCCGCGGCGGAGCAGGATCCCGACGGAGGAGAGGGCCAGGATGCCGCTCAGGAAGGCGGCGGTGACCGCTCCGCCCAGGCTCGGGCCGCTCCCGCCGACGACCTCCCGGACCGGCGGGATGGCCATCGTGGCCGCGACCTCCAGCACCCCGGTCGCTCCGAACCCCATCGGGTCTGTCATTCCCATGCCCGGCCCGCCCTACGCCGGCCGTCGGATCGTGCCGCGGCCGGGGCTCCCGACCACCTGCCGGACGTGTTCCAGGAACGCGCGGACCGATCCCTCCCACGTCGGTCGGCTCCGTCCCCGGGCCCGGGCCGCGGCGGCGAGCCTCCGTCGCAGCTGCCCCTCCACCGCGAGGCGCCGGATGGCCCGGGCCAGCGCCTCCACGTCCCCGGGCTCGATGAGCAGCCCCTCGACCTCGTGGTCCGCGAGGTGGGGGAGGTTCCCCGCCCGCCATCCGACGACGGGGAGCCCCGCCGCCATCGCTTCGCCGTAGACGGTGCCGTAGGGCTCGCGGACCGAGGGCAGGACGAACACGTCGGCGTCCCGGTACAGGCCCGCCACCCGCTCCCGCGATACGGGCCCGTGCACGACGACCCGTCCCGCGAGATCGGCCCGGCCGAGTCGGGCCCGGACCCGCGCCGCGTACGGGGGGTCGGCGCGGTCGTCCCCCGCCAGGTGGAGCGTGGCCACCGCCGGGGGGAGGCGGGCCACCGCCTCCAGGAGCTCCAGGGTGCCCTTCCGCGGGATCCAGTTGGCGACGCAGAGGAGCGCGAGCTGGCGGCCCCGGCGGAGGTCGGAGCGCTCGGGGGGCGGGGGCGCGGGATCCCGGCCGGGGGGCACCACGCGGATCCGCTCCGCCGGCACGCCCTCCGCCACGAGTTCCC
>DATLZP010000208.1:0-2270 GCA_035573935.1 Actinomycetota bacterium | reverse complement strand
GATCGCGGCGGACCTGTTCGTCGGGGCCACGTTCGGGCCGGACGACGGGATCGCCGACCCCGCCGGCCTGACCGAGGGGTACGCGACGCTCGCCCGGCGGGCCGGGGCGGAGATCCGGACGGGCGTGGAGGTCCTCGGGGTCGAGACGGCGGGGGGCCGGGTCCGCGGGGTGACCACGTCGGCCGGCCGGGTGGAGGCTCCGGTCGTGCTCGACGCGGCCGGGCCCTGGGCCGGGCTGGTGGCCGCCACGGCCGGGGTGGACCTCCCGGTGGAGCCGGTCCCCCGGAACGTGGTGACCACCGGTGGGTTCGAGGGCGCGCCGGAACGCCACACGCTGGTGATCGACGCCGAGACCACGTTCTACTTCCACCGGGAGGGGCCGGGCGTGCTGATGGGGATGGGGGCGGCCGATGAGCGCCCCAGCTTCGACGCCACGCCCGACCGGCGGTTCGTCGAGGAGGAGCTGCTCCCCAGGGCGGTGGAGGTGTTCCCCCCGCTGGCGGCGGCGGGGGTGGCATCCGTCTGGTGCGGGCTCTACGAGATGACCCCGGACCGGCACCCCGTGATCGGCCGGACCCCGGTGGAGGGCTTCCTGGTGGCCGCCGGGTTCAGCGGCCACGGCTTCCAGCACGCCCCGATCGTGGGGAAGCTCCTGGCGGAGATCGTCACGACCGGCGAGGCCCGGACCGTGGACGTCTCGGCGCTCTCGCTCGACCGGTTCGCCCGGGGCGAGCTCGCCGTCGAGGCCCACGTGGTCTGAGTGCCGGGAGAGGGACTCGAACCCTCACGGGCCGAAGCCCAGCGCCTTTTGAGAGCGCGGCGTCTGCCGATTCCGCCATCCCGGCGCGTCTTCAGTCTACGGTCGGGGCCCTCCGGTTCACGACTTGGGGCCCACGAACCGGTCGAGGGCGGCGACGTCGGGCTGCCGGGCGACCGAGATGGTGTTCGGCTTCGAGTTCCGGTAGCGGATGCCGAGCGCATCGCACGCATCCCGGAAGACCTGCAGGATCTCGGGCGAGGTGTTCACGAAGAGGTACCGCGGGTACGCGTACCTGCCGTTCCCCACCCGGTTCGTGGTCCGGCAGCCGTCGGAGTGGAGCAGGCCTCGCACGAGCTGGCGTGGGTAGCTGCGGACGATCCGCCTCTGCCAGTCGTGCAGGACGATGCGGCGCTCGTGTTTCCTCCCCGGGCCGTGCTGTGGGAAGAGGCACGGCCAGTGCTTCCACCAGGCGCAGATCTCGACGCACCCGACCTTCCGCACGAGGCTCACCCTGGTCCCCTCGCCCCGGACCCTCTCGATCGTCCGGGCGGCCAGCCGGATCAGGTCCGCGTAGCGGGCGTCCTGCACGATGGAGAGCATGGTCGTCCGGCGCTGCTCCAGGATGTAGCCATCCCCCAGGTACAGGCCGAGCAGGTAGGCGTAGGCGGCCTCGTCGAGCGGCTCGCCATGGCACAGGGGACAGAGGGGCGAGGCTCCCCGCCGCGGACGGGGATCGTCCCGGAGCCCCGCGCTCCGAGGTGGCCCGCCGGATCGCCAGCGCTGGACCGTCGACCACGGGACCCCCGTGGCACGGGAGACCTGCGACAGGTTCCAGCCGGCGGCCACCAGACGGAGCACCTCGTCGACGCGCTCGCGTGGGTGCACCCGGCGATCCTAGGCCCCGCCGCCGACGCGACCCAGGTCGACGACCCCGCCGGCCGGGGATGATAGGCACCGTGCGCCGACCCGCCCGACCTCGACCCCTCGCCGCCCTCCTGAGCGTCCTGATCCCGCTGGCCGCCTGCACGCGGGGAACGCTCCCCGACCCCGGGCCGCCACGGCAGCAGCCCTCGCCCCCGGTGACCCTCGTCGTGGCCTTCCTCCGCGACGCGTCCCACCCGGCCTTCCTCTCCCGGATCCTCCCCGCGGAGCAGGGCCTCCGCCTGGCGCTCGATCGGGCCGAGGCCACGCTGGGGGCGGCCGTCGTCGTGGAGCCCGTCGACCTCGACGCCACGTCGGAGGACCCCGCCGCGCCGCTCGACGAGCTGGCGGCCGACCCCGCGGTGGTGGCCGCCGTGCTGGGCCCGGAGGCGGCGCCCGCCCCCGAGGTGACGGGGGGGCTCGCGGGGGCCGGGATCCCGATCGTCTCCCTGTCGTCCCTGGCCCGGCGTCCGGCGGCCGCGGCGGCCTGGCGTTCGCTCGTGCCCCCGGCCCGGGCCGAGGGCGTGGCGCTGGGGCGCCTCCTCCGCCACCTGCCGGCGGCCCGGGACGGCGTCTGCCTGGCGGTGAG
>DATLZP010000207.1:0-5783 GCA_035573935.1 Actinomycetota bacterium | reverse complement strand
CCAGGAACGTCGTGAGGGAGAAGCCCTCCCGGGCCGCCACGCCCCGCTCCTCGAGCTCCGCGACCCGCCGGGCCCGCTCGACCTCGAGGGCCGAAGCGGCCCGCTCGATCTCCCGGAGCTCATCGAGCAGCTCCTCGTCCGAGGCGTACCGGAGGTCCTCCCCGGCGAGCTCCTCGACCGCCGACCGGATCCCGCTCATGCGTCGACCCTAGCGAGCCCCGGTTCGTCCTGCAGTGAAGTCTGTCACGTCTGGGCGACTTTCTTCGGACCCTTCGGGGCCCGTGATCGTCGGGCCGAGACCTCGCGATCCAGGCCCTCACACCAAGGGATCATGTGTTTCGCGGGACCCCCGGGTGAGCCCTCCGCTCTTCCTCGGGTACGCCTTCTCCGGACCTACGGCGAGCCGGGGGCCCGGGTGGCGACCGGGGCGGCCACCAGCTCGACCAGCTCCCGCAGGGCCTCCCCGTGGGCCGCCGGGTCGAAGCAGAAGCGGGGCTCGAGGAAGCGCTCCCGGAGGGCCTTCACCTTCCCCCCCACCTCGGCCCCCTCCAGGACCACCGCCCCGATCAGGTCGGCCACCTCGGCGAAGTCGCCCTCCTCCATCCCGAACCGGGTCATCTCCGAGACCCCGAAGCGCAGGCCGCCGGCCGCCGTGAACCCCTCCTCGCCGGGGAGGGCCTGGTAGTTGCAGATCAGGTTGCTGGCCTCCAGGCGCCGGGCCATCTCCGCCCCCCGGCCGTAGCCGACGCGGACCACGACCTGGTGTGTCTCGGTGTACCCGATCGCGGGGTCGCCGCAGACGCGGAGGCCGCGGTCGGCCAGGGCCCGGGCGAAGGCCTTCGCGTTCGCCAGGACCTTCGGCTGGTACGCGTCCTTGAACGCGTTCATCTCGTAGGCCGCCATCAGCAGGCCGAGGAGCGTGCCGAGGTGGTGGTTCGACACGGAGCCCGGGAAGGCCCGGGACTCGATCGAGCGCCACAGCGGGAAGCGGTCGTCGTGCTCCTCGAACCGGGAGGCGATCACCCCCCGCTGGGTCCCGTAGTACGTCTTGTGGGTGGACCCGGTCACGATGTCCGCCCCCTCCGCGAACGGCTCCTGGAAGCGTGGGCCGACCAGCCCCAGGACGTGGGCCATGTCGTACATCAGGACCGCATCGATCCCCCGCTC
The DNA here is from genome assembly GCA_035573935.1 of Actinomycetota bacterium. Taxonomy (GTDB): domain Bacteria; phylum Actinomycetota; class UBA4738; order UBA4738; family HRBIN12; genus DATLZM01. The sequence continues at coordinate 4,616 of DATLZP010000207.1, read as the reverse complement.
GTCGCAGAAGCGCCGGAACGCCTCCACCGGCTCCCGGTACAGCACCATGCTCTTGCCGAACACGATCAGCTCCGGGCGGTGCTCCTCGACGAGCTCCAGGGCGGCCGGGACGTCGATCCGGAAGGGGTCGTCCTCCAGGACCGGGAAGTTCACGACCGCCGGACGCTCGGTCCGAGGGTCGCGGGCCACGAAGTCCCGCAGCGCCCCCATCGGCTGGGCCGAGAGGTGGCCGCCCTTGCCGATGTGGTGGTTCATCACGCAGCGGATCCGGCGGGGCTCCCGGCGGCGGTCGGCCATGTTCAGCCAGTCCACCATCGCGCTGAAGACGGCGGTGTTCGCCATCTGCCCGCTGATGGGACGCACCTCCACCTGGGGGCAGGAGAGGAACGACCGGAGCTCCTCGGCCAGCAACTCCTCGACCCGGGCGATGAACCGGGTGCCCTGGTAGTAGAAGACCTCCAGGTCGTCGAGGGCCTCGAGCCGCCGGTGCTCGGCGTAGCGGAACGCCGGGTCCATCACCTGGAGGAGGCGGACCATCGGGGAGGTCGTCATCTCCGAGGGGATCAGGTTGATGCACTCCCGCTGCCGCCACCTGGTGTTCTCGGCCGCGGCCCGGAGCAGCCAGGCGACGCGTTCGGCGTGGGCCGGCGCCTCCGGGGCCGGGGCCTCCTCCTCCGGGCGGACCACGATGGGGCGGGCGTAGGGCGGCGCGTCCGACCGGAGGTGGTAGGGGACGATCACGGCCGGAACACGCCTGCCCCGGACGTCGACCTCCACCGGCTGCTCGTCCGGGAGCTCGCTGTCCAGCAGGGCCAGGCAGATGGCTCGCATCTCGTGGCGCTCGCCCGGCACCGAGGTCTCCCCCTCGCCCTCGAAGACCCAGTACGGGACCATCGTCCCGCTCGTCACGTCGCCGACCTTCCGGTCCCCGACGAACACCTCGGCCCCCTGGCGGGCGATCCCCCTGCCCGTCACGGCCACCGGCCGGATCCGCCGGGGGAGGTCGGGCCCGGCCGGCTCCCCGTAGGCCAGGCGCTCCAGGGCCCGGAACTGCCGCTCCAGCGCCGGGCGGCCGACGGAGTCGCCCTTGAGCGGGGAGAAGCTCACCGCGAACCGCGCGATCGGCACCGCCATCAGCGGGATGTGGCGGCCCTCGGGATCCAGCCCCAGCTCGTGGCCGTAGAGGGGCAGCCCGGCCTCCAGCCGGAGCGTGTCCCGGGCCCCCAGGCCGCACGGCGTGGCGCCCCGCTCCACCAGGAGGTCCCAGACGGCGAGCCCGGCGTCCCGGGGGATGAACAGCTCGAACCCGATGGGCTCGCCGGTGTAGCCGGTCCGTCCCACCCGGACCTCCGCCCCCCCGATCCGGACCGCGCCGACGGCGTTCCGCATCGGCTCCGGCAGCCGGCCCCCTTGCACGACCTCCTCCAGGATGGCCCGGGACCGGGGGCCCTGGAGCGCGAGCATCACGACCTCGGTCGTGAGGTCCTCGAGCTCCACCTCCCCGAACCGGTCCAGGAACGTTCGCAGATGGGCCAGGTCCTTCTCCCGGTTCGCCGCGTTCACCACCAGCAGGTACTCACCGGGGGTGAAGCGGTAGAGGTAGGCGTCGTCCACGGCCCCGCCGGCCTGGTCCGGGATCATCGTGTACTGGGCCCCGATGGGGCGCCCGTCCAACGCCTCCGCGTTGTTCGAGAGGACGTGTTGCAGGAACGCCAGGGCCCCGGGACCCCGGATCCGGAGCCGGCCCATGTGCGAGACGTCGAAGAGCCCGGCCTCCTTCCGGGTGGCGAGGTGCTCCTGGACGGTCCCGGCCGGGTAGCGGAGCGGCATCTCCCAGCCGCCGAACTCCATCGTCTGGGCCCCGAGCGCCGCGTGCCGGTCGAAGAAGAGCGTCCGCAGCACGTCCGCACCGTACCGCCGGCGCGACGAGGCCGGCAAACGTGACGACCCCCGAGGGCTCCGGCCCGGCGCCACGCCCAGGCCGCTCCCCACGAAGGGCGCACCCGCAAGGCAGGATGATCGGTTCCGATCGAGCTTGACCGGGAACGATCAGCCTCGATAGCCTTCGCGCGTGCGCACCGACCCGGTCCTCGAGGACGTCCTCCGTCGCCTGCCCGGGTGGTCGGAGGGGGTGGAGCCCCGGGTCGAGCCCCTGGAGGGGGGCATCACGAACCGCAACTTCCTGGTCGAGGTGGGCGGCGAACGCTACGTGGTCCGGATCGCCGGGACCGACACCGAGCTCCTGGGGATCGACCGGCGGGCGGAGGAGGCGGCGGCCCGGGCCGCGGCCGAGGTGGGGGTGGGCCCGGAGGTCGTCCTGTTCCTGCCGGAGCTCGGGTGCCTCGTCACCCGGTTCGTCGAGGGGGACCAGATCCCGCCGCAGGACCTGGAGCGGGAGGAGGTGCTGGCGGCCGTGGTCGGCTCCATCCGGGCCATCCACGAAGGGCCGGGCATCCCGGGGGCGTTCTGGGCGCCGGCGGTCTGCCGGGCCTACCGGGAGGTGGCCGCCTCCAGGGGGGTGCCGATCCCCGAGGCGTACGACCGGCTCATCGCCGTGGCGGAGGAGATCGAGGCCGCCTTCGCCGCGTCCCCCGCCCCCCGGTGCCCCTGCCACAACGACCTGCTGAACGCGAACCTCCTGCGGGACGGCGACCACGTCTGGATCGTGGACTACGAGTACGCCGGGATGGGCGACCGGTTCTTCGACCTGGGGAACTTCTCGATCAACAACGGCCTGTCCGAGGAGGCGCAGGCCGCCCTGCTCCGCCGGTACTTCGGCGACGTCCGCCCCCGGCACCGGGCCCGCCTGGCCCTGATGCGGATCCTCTCCGACTTCCGGGAGGCGATGTGGGGCGTCGTGCAGCAGGGCATCTCGACGCTCGACTTCGACTACGTGGACTACGCGAGCCGCCACTTCGACCGCTGCCTGCGGAGCGCCGCGGACCCCCGGTACCGGTCGTGGCTGGCGGACGCCGCGGAGGCCGCGTGAGCGCCCCGCCGCCCCCGGGGGGGATCCGGTGAGCGCGGACCTGCCGGCCGAGGCCCGGGCGGTCGTGATCGGCGGCGGGGTGGGCGGCGCGAGCATCGCCTACCACCTCACGAAGCTCGGCTGGCGGGAGGTCCTCCTCCTCGACCGGGGCGAGCTCACGAGCGGCTCCACGTTCCACTCCGCCGGCCTGGTGGGCCAGCTCCGGAGCTCCGTCACGCTCACCCGGATGATGATGTACGGCTCCGAGCTCTACGGCCGGCTCGAGGAGGAGACCGGCCTGGACCCGGGCTGGCACCAGGTGGGGAGCCTCCGCCTGGCGTCCTCGAAGGAGCGGATGCAGGAGCTCTCCCGGCTCTCGGGGTGGGGGAAGACGTTCGGGCTCCCCCTGGAGATCGTCACCACGGAGGAGGCGCTGGAACGCTGGCCGCTGTTCGACCCGGAGGGCGTGGAGGGCGCGGCCTGGCTCCCCACCGACGGCTACCTCGAGCCCTCCGGGCTGACCGCGGCGCTCGCCGAGGGGGCCCGGCGGGGCGGCTGCCGGATCCTGGAGCACGTCCGCGTCACCGGGATCGACGTGGACCGGGGCCGCGTCACCGGGGTCCGCACCGACCGGGGCGACGTCCGGACCGAGGTGGTCGTGAACGCCGGGGGGATGTTCGCCCACGAGATCGGTCGGATGGCGGGGGTCGAGGTCCCGGTCGTGCCCTTCGCCCACCAGTACCTGATCACGAAGCCGATCGAGGGCGTGCACCCGGCGCTGCCCACGATGCGCGACCCCGACCGGCTCGTCTACTTCCGCGGGGAGTCCGGCGGGCTCGTGGTGGGCGGCTACGAGCGACGCCCCGATCCCTGGTGCTGGGACCGGGAGCCGCCGGCCGACTTCAACCACAAGCTCCTCCCGGAGGACTGGGAGCGCTTCGAGCCCCTGGCCGACGCGGCGTTCAAGCTCGTCCCGGCCCTGCAGACCGCCGAGGTGATCCGGATGATCAACGGCCCCGAGGCCTTCACGCCGGACGGCGAGTTCATCCTGGGCGAGTCCGAGGTCCGGGGGTTCTTCGTCGCCGCCGGGTTCTGCGCCCACGGGATCGCCGGGGCCGGGGGCATCGGCAAGGTGATGGCGGAGTGGATCGTCGAGGGGGAGCCGGAGTACGACTGCTGGAAGATGGACATCCGGCGGTTCGGCCGGCACCACCGGAGCCGCCGCTACGCGAGGGAGCGGGCCCACGAGGTCTACGCCACCTACTACGACATCCACTACCCGGGGGAGGAGCGTCGGGCCGGCCGGCCGCTCCGCACGGCCCCCACGTACCTGCGGTTCCGGGAGCTCGGCGCGGAGTTCGGGGAGAAGTCGGGCTGGGAGCGGGTGAACTGGTTCCGCTCGAACGAGGACCCGGCGCACGAGGGGTGGCGGCCCCGGGGGTGGGCGGGGCAGCACTGGTCCACGGCGATCGTGGCCGAGCACCTCGCCGCCCGGGAGCGGGCGGCCCTGTTCGACGAGACGTCGTTCGCCAAGATCGAGGTCTCCGGGCCCGGCGCGTGCGCGTTCCTCCAGCGCCTGGCGGCGAACGACGTGGACCGGGAGGTGGGACGGATCGTCTACACGCAACTGCTCAACCGCCGGGGCGGG
>DATLZP010000206.1:0-2222 GCA_035573935.1 Actinomycetota bacterium | reverse complement strand
GTGCAGCTCCGGGCGCGGACCGACGACGGGGAGGTGCAGGTCGCGGGGACGCTGGTCGGGCGCCGCGAACGCCTCACGCACGTCATGGGCTTCGAGCTCGAGATGTCCCCCGCCACCCACATGCTGTTCATGACCTACGAGGACCGTCCGGGCGTGATCGGCAGGGTGGGGACGATCCTCGGGGAGCACGGCATCAACATCGCCACGATGGAGGTGGCCAGGGAACAGGCCGGCGGCCTCGCGCTGATGGGCCTCACCGTGGACAGCCCGGTTCCGCAGGAGGTGGTGGAGTTGCTGCGGGAGGCGGCAGCGGCCCGGACCGTCCGCTTCATCGTCCTCCCGGGCTGATCCCTCCCACCCCCGGTAGGCCGGGCCTCGTGCCCGGCCGGGGGCGAGCCCCGGCCTCCGGCCCCTGACTCCAGGACGTGCGGGCATCCGGCCTGGTATCCTCCGCCCGCGATGAAGCGGACCGAAGGCGCGACGAACCCCGTGGCCTGACAACCGGGAGCCCTCCCGACCGGCCGAGGCCCACCGCGCCGTCCTGCCCATCCCGCTCAGATCGAAGGAGTCCGCTTCGTATGCATGCATCCGTCGAACCGACGCCGTCCCGGGCATCCGTGCGCCGGCTCGCGGTGGCCCGGGCCATCTCCGTCACCGGCGGCGCGGCCGCCTACACGGCGCTCATGGACGCGATCTTCCGGAAGACGGGCGGCGATCCCGGTTGGATGTCGGCCGCCCTCCTGCTCACGTTCGGCGTGGAGGGGTTGGCCGGCCCGGTCGGAGGGTTCCTGTCCGACCGGCTCGACCGCCGCCGGGTGATGGTCGCCTCCGACCTCCTCGGGGCGGCCTGCTTCCTCGCGATGGGCGTGGCCGCCGATCCGGGGCTGCTGCTCGCGATCGCGTTCCTCTCCGCCGTGGTGGAGACGCCGTTCTGGTCCGCGTCGATGGCGGCCATCCCCAATCTGGTCGAGGAACGGGACCTGGCCTGGGCCAACAGCCTGGTGGCGGTGGGGAGGAACGCCGGCATCACGATCGGCCCGGTCGTGGGCGGTGTGCTGGCCGCGACGATCGGGGCCCCGGCCGTGTTCCTCGCCAACGCCGCCTCGTTCCTGATCTCGGCGGCGCTGATCCTCACGGTGCGGGGTCGGTTCTCGGCGCCGCGGAGCGACGGGGAGGCCCGGGAGCATCGGGGGCTCCTCGCCGGGTTCGCCTTCCTCCTGCGGGACCCCGTGCTGCGGCGGATCACGGCGGCCTGGGTCGTGATCGTCCTGGGTGCGGGGAGCGCGATGGTGGCGGACCGGGCGCTCGCGGAGGTCTTCGGCGCCGGTTCGATCGGGTTCGGGCTGCTGATCGCGGCCTGGGGCCTGGGCTCCGTGGTGGGCTCGCTGGCCGGTCGGGTCCTCGACGCCCGGACGGAGCCGATCGGCCTGTTGGCGGGCACGGCGGCGACGGCGGTGGCGGGGCTCGCCACCGGGGTGTCGCCCTGGTTCGTGCCGATCCTCGGCCTGTCGTTCCTCTGGGGCACCGGGGACGCGTTCACGCTGGTCGCGGAGCAGGGGATCCGACAGCGGCGGACCCCGGACGTCGTCCGCAGCCGCGTGATGGCGGCCTCCGACGCGATCGTGCACACCGCGCTGGCGATGGGATTCGGCCTGGCCGGGCCCTTGCTGCGGCTGGCCGGCCCGCAGGGCGTCTACGCGATCGGGGGGGCCGCGGCTGCCGTGGCGGCGCTGCTGTTCGTGCCGATGGTGCGGAGCGGCCGGGCCTCGGCGGCCGTGGGGGGAGGAGGCCGCCCCGGCAGGCGGACCGGTCGGGGGCACGTTGCCCCCCGCCCCGTGACGGCGGCCGACCCGTCGGGCGGGGGTCCTGCGAGCGGGCCGGGTGGGTTGGGGGGTCCGGCACGCTTTAGGTCCGGCCGGGGACGAGCCCCGGCCTCCACGTGGCCCCCTCCGGCCGGGGACGAGCCCCGGCCTCCGCGTGCCCCCTCCGGCCGGGGACGAGCCCCGGCCTCCACGTGGCCCACCCCGGGTATCCTGATGGCGCCTCGCCGGAGGGCCCGGCGACGTGCTGAAGGAGGGCCCGTGCCGATCACGCCGGTCGAGAGGATCTGGGTGGATGGCGAGCTCGTCGACTGGTCGGAGGCGCGGTTCCACGTGCTCTCGCACGCCCTCCACTACGGGAGCGGGGTCTTCGAGGGGATCCGGTGCTACGAGACCGTCCGG
>DATLZP010000205.1:0-5018 GCA_035573935.1 Actinomycetota bacterium | reverse complement strand
GCCCCACAGCACGATCAGGTCCGTGCGCTCGATCTCCTCGTACGAGCTGGTGCCGCCCCCCGCACCGAACACCGTGGCCAGACCGACCACGCTCGGCGCGTGTCAGGTGCGGTTGCAGCTGTCGATGTTGTTGCTGCCCAGCGCCTGCCGGATGAACTTCTGGGCCAGGAAGTTCACCTCGTTCGTGGCCTTGGAGCAGCTGAACACCCCGACGCCGCTCGGCCCGTGCGTCCGGCGGGCCCGCCGCAGCCCCTCCGCGGCGCGGTCCAGGGCCTCCCCCCACGACGCGGGGCGGAAGCCGTCACCCTCCCGCACGAGCGGCTCGGTCAGCCGGGCCTGGGACCTGCCCATCGCACCTCCTCCGAACCGGTCCGACCCCATCCTAGGACGCGCGGCCGGCGGCGGCAGGCCGCGTTGCTCAGAGCGCGACGCGCTCGGGGTGCGAGTAGACGTTGAACCGGCCGTCCCGGACGAAGCCCACCACCGTCATCCCCAGACGCTCGGCCGCCGCCACGGCCAGGGAGGAGGGCGCAGAGACCGCGGCCACGACCGGGATCCCGGCCAGGGCGGCCTTCTGGACGATCTCGAACGACACCCGGCCCGAGACCTGCAGCACGCGCTCCGAGAGCGGTAGCTCGTCCGCCAGGAACGCCTCGCCGACCAGCTTGTCCACGGCGTTGTGCCGCCCCACGTCCTCCCGGAGCGCGTGGAGCCGCCCCTCCGCGTCGAAGAGCCCGGCGGCGTGCAGGCCCCCGGTCTGGTCGAAGACCCGCTGCCCCCGGCGCAGCGCCTCGGGCAGCTCGGCCAGCACGGCCCCGGGGACGACGAAGCCGGGGGGGATCGGCGCGCAGCGGACCTCGACGTCCTCGAGGGCCGCCTTGCCGCACACGCCGCAGCTCGACGTGGCGTAGAAGTTCCGCCGGACCGCCCCGGGGTCGAACGGCCGGGCCAGGTCCACGGTCACGACGTTGAACCGCTGCTCCTCGGGCCCCGGGTCCCGGCAGTACGAGACCCGGACCACCTCGGCCCGGCTCCGGACCAGCCCCTCCGTGTACAGGAACCCCACGGCGAGCTCGAGGTCCCCGCCCGGCGTGCGCATCGTGACCGCCACCGGCACCGGCTCCTGCCGGGGCCCGGCCACCCGGATCTCCATCGGCTCCTCCGCCGCCAGCCGGTCCGCCCGTTCCCGGGCCCGGCCCTCCCGCACCGCGAGGATCCGCGCCGCCGCGACGTTGCGCCGCACCGCCGGCTCCGCCATGGGGCCATCATCGCACCGTCCGCCGGGCCGTGCGGCGCAGGCCATCCGGTATCCTCGCTCCGCCGTTCGGGGCGTCGCATGGAGAGCTCGCTGGACATCGCGCAGGGGGCCGAGCTCCGCCCGATCCTCGAGGTGGCCCGGGAGGCCGGCCTGGAGGAGGCGGAGGTGGAGGCCTACGGCCGCTACCGGGCCAAGGTGGACCCGGCGGCCGTGCTCCACCGGCTCGGCGACCGCCCCGACGGGCGGGTGGTGATCGTCACCGCCGTCACCCCCACCAAGGCCGGCGAGGGCAAGACCACGACCTCGGTGAGCCTCACGCAGGGGCTGGGCCGGCTGGGGGTCCGGGTGGCCCTCTGCATCCGGGAGCCCTCGATGGGGCCGATCTTCGGGATCAAGGGCGGCGGGACCGGCGGCGGGCGGGCCCAGGTCCTGCCGATGGAGGAGATCAACCTCCACCTGAACGGCGACTTCCACGCGGTCACGGCGGCCCACGACCTCCTGGCCGCCGCGATCGACGCGTCGCTCTTCCACGTGAACCCCCTGGGGATCGACCCCCACACGATCACCTGGCCCCGGTGCCTGGACGTGAACGACCGGGCCCTCCGCAACGTGGTGATCGGCCTGGGAGGGCCGGCCCACGGGGTCCCCCGGGAGTCCTCGTTCGTCATCACGGCCGCCTCCGAGGTGATGGCCGTGCTGGCCCTGGCCTCCGACCTCCGCGACCTCCGGGGCCGCCTGGGCCGCATCGTGGTGGCCGAGACCCGGGAGGGGCGGCCGGTCACCGCCGAGGACCTCCGGGTGGCCGGGGCCATGGCCGTCGTCCTGAAGGACGCGATCCGCCCCAACCTGGTCCAGACGCTGGAGGGGCAGCCGGTCCTGGTGCACGCCGGCCCGTTCGGCAACATCGCCCACGCGAACAACTCGATCCTCGCCGACCGGGTGGCGGCCAAGCTCGCCGACGTGGTCGTGACCGAGGCCGGGTTCGGCTCCGACCTGGGGTTCGAGAAGTTCTGCCACATCGTCTGCCCGGCGGCCGGGATCGCCCCCTCGGCCGCCGTGCTCGTGGCCACGGTCCGGGCCCTGAAGTCGCACGGGGGGGTGGCGTTCGAGCGGCTGGGCGAGGAGGACCTGGAGGCGCTGAAGCGCGGCTCGGAGAACCTGGCCGCCCACGTGGACATCGTCCGTTCCTTCGGCGCGCCCTGCGTCGTCGCCGTGAACCGCTTCCCCACCGACACGGAGGCCGAGCTCGCCCTCCTCGAGGAGCTGGCCCGGGAGGCCGGCGCGGCCCGGGTGGCCCTGAACGAGGGCTACGCCCGGGGCGGCGAGGGGGCCGAGGAGCTGGCCCGGGCCGTCCTGGAGGCGGCGGCCGAGCCCGGGGCCTTCGCCCCCCTCAACCCGCCCGGCACGCCGCTCCGCGAGCAGATCGAGACCATCGCCACCCGGATCTACGGCGCCGACGGCGTGGACCTGCTGCCCCGGGCGGAGCGGGACCTGGAGCGCCTCCGGGCCCTGGGGCTGGGGACGGCGCCCGTCTGCATGGCGAAGACGCACCTTTCGATCTCCCACGACCCGGCGCTGCTGGGCCGGCCTCGCGGCTTCCGGCTCCCGGTACGCGAGCTCGTCCCCTCCGCCGGGGCGGGCTTCGTCGTGGCCCTCTGCGGCGACATGCAGCGGATGCCGGGGCTGGGGAAGGTCCCCGCCTTCACGCGCATCGACCTCGACGAGCGGGGGCGGGTGGTGGGGCTGGCCTAGGGATCAGGCCGGGGAGAGATCGCAGGCCCCGCACCGGCCGGTCCCCCGGGGGTTCCGGGTGCCGCAGCGGGGACAGGCCCACCCGCCCCGGCCCACCTGCGAGAGCAGGACGCCCCCCAGGAGCCCGAGCATGGCCCCGCCCACGACGCCCAGCAGCGCCCCGGCCTCAAGGACCCGGTCCCACAGGGGATGCCCGGCGGCGGTCCGGAGGCCCTCCTCGCCGACCCAGGCCCCCAGGGCCGCTCCCGCCGCGGCCAGGGCCACCGTGACGAGGGGTCGCCAGGGCCTGCCCCCGTCGTCGCCCACCCAGCCGTCCGCGTGCGCGCGCGCCATGTCCTCGATGTCCCCCGGAGCGGTCCGACGCAAACACCCGTAGGACGCGGCGGCCGGGCCCGGGGTTCCGGGGGCCGGGCGGCCGCCTACATCCGGGGCCGGCGCTTCTCCGGGTCGTGGATGGCGAGGGGGGCGACGGTGGCCGGGACCGTGCCATCGCCCAGCGCCACGTCGACCACGTTGCCGTCCTCCGCCTCCGACGTCTCCAGGATGGCCAGCCCGATCACGCCGAACCGGGGGCTCGCCGCGGGGCTGGTGAGGACGCCGACCGGCCGGCCCTCCTTCGTCACCTCCGCGCCGTAGGCCGGCACCTCGTCGCCCTCCAGGCGGAGGGTCTTGAACCGGTTCGGAGGGGCCTCCGCGATGGACCGCAGCCGCTCCTTCCCCAGGAACTCCCCGGGCCCGTCCAGGGCCACCAGCCGGTCCATCGAGAAGTCGTACGGCGTGCGCTCGTGCGGCTCGTAGTCGTAGTCGGTGACGATCATCCCGGCCTCGATCCGGCAGATCTCGATGCAGGCCGTCCCGAACGGCGTGGCCCCGGCCTTCACCACGACGTCCCAGAGCGCGGGCGCGTGCTCCGGCGTCGTGAACAGCTCGTAGCCGAGCTCGCCCCCGAACCCGGTCCGGGAGAGCCACACGGGCACCCCGCCGACCGTCACCTCCCGGGGGACGAACCGGTAGTAGCGGAGGGCGGAGAGGTCGACGTCGGTGAGGGGCTGCAGGAGCTCACGCGACCGGGGCCCCTGGAGCCCGACGTGCGGCATCCGGAGCGTCACGGCCTCGATCCCCACGTCCATCCCCTCCGTGGCCGCCCCGAAGTACGCCTCGTGCCCGGAGGCGTTCGTCATCACCCAGGCCCGGTCCGGGGCGAGCTTGTAGACGGTCCCGTCGTCCACCATCAGCCCGTCCGGGTCGAGGAACGCGCCGTACCGGACCTGCCCCACCTCCAGCCCCAGCACGTCGTTCGAGTGCACCCGCTGGGCCGCCCGGAGCGCATCCGGTCCCCGGAACTCCCACTTGTTGAGGGGCGAGACGTCCCAGACCCCGACCCCCTCGCGCACCGCCCGGTACTCGGCGTCGAGGTCGCCGAAACCCTCGGTCCAGTACCACCCGCCCTCCTCGACGAAGGTCGCCCCCATCGCGGCCTGGACGTCGTAGAACGCGGACCTGATCGCTTCCTCGCCCACCGTCGCCCCCTTCCTCGCTCCCGCCGATGTATACCGCGGCGTTGAACGGGCGTTCAAGCCGGGCCGGCCGGGCCCGGGCGGCGGCACCGGATGACCTCCCGCTCCGTCACCACGGCGTCCACCGGCTCGTCCCCCGCCCCGTGGGGAACCTCTTCCACCAGCTGGAGGTGGAAGCAGATGCCCACCCGGAACGCGTCGGGGCGGGTCCGGGGCAGGAAGCGGTCGAAGAACCCGCCGCCGTAGCCCACCCGGTAGCCCCGGCGATCGAAGGCCAGCCCGGGGACGACGACCGCGTCGAGCTCCTGGGGGGAGAGGACCTCGCCCCCGGCCGGCTCGAGCGCGCCGTAGGCGGCCCGGTGGGCCGACGGGTGGAACGGCTGGGGGATGCACGTGCCGGCGTTCCGAAGGAAGGCGGCGCTGCTGGCCGAGGAGGCGGCGGGGGCGGGCCGGAGGGCCGAGGCCACCTGGGCGGGGATCGCGCTGGTGGG
>DATLZP010000204.1:0-3820 GCA_035573935.1 Actinomycetota bacterium | reverse complement strand
GTGTCCGAGACCTTGAGGCCGGCGAGGTTGGAGCAGGCCTCCCGGAGCCGCTCCACGACCGCCACCGGCACGGCGTAGCCGGAGCGGGCGGCGAACTCGTACACGTAGAACGGCAGCGGGGCGCAGGCCGCGGCGGCCTCTCGGAAGTGGGCGAACAGCTCGCGCTCGTCGAACCGGAAGTAGGGGGGCGCGATCACCGCCACGGCGTCGGCCCCGGCCTCCGCGGCGTGCGCGGCGAGCGACGCGGTGTCCGCGGTGGTCTGGGCCCCGCAGTGCGCGGCCACGAGGAAGCCCTCCGGGCGGTGGGCCAGGAACAGCTCGACGGCCCGTCGCCGTTCGGGGAGCGACAGGAGGATCCCCTCCCCCGTGGTCCCCGCCACGAGGGCCCCGTCGAGCCCCCCCTCCGCCAGGAAGCGGACGTAGGAGGGGAAGGCCTCCTCGTCCAGGGCCCGCCCCCCGTCGCGGAGCGGCGTGAGGGCGGCGGCGATCGCCCCCCGCAGCCTCACAGCGTCGGCGGGGGGACCGCCCGCGGGTCCCGGTCGAGGCGGAACGGGTTGTCCTCGGGGGCGAGCTTCCCGAGGAGGTCGTCGACGACGATCCGGGCCCCGCCCACGCTCCCCATCACGCCGTGGCCGCTGTAGCCGGCGTGGACGAGGAGGCCCTCGACGCCCGTGCGGCCCAGGAGCGGGCGGTGGTCGGGGGTCACGTCGTACTGCCCGGCCTGGAGGAGCCAGTTCCAGGCGCCGTGCTCCCAGACGCGGCGCCAGAACGGGACGACCCGGGCCAGGGCGTGGGGGCTCCCCGGGTCGAGGAGGTCGAAGGCGAACCGGTGGTCGGTGGGGACGTCCATCGTCGGCTCGGAGGGAGGCGTGGCGGGGTCGGTGAACAGCGCCCAGGCGCCGCCGGCGGCGGGTCGCCAGTGCACGCCGGTGTCCTCGTCGATCGTCATCGGGGCCTCGGCCGGGACGAGGGGGAGGTCCGGGAGGACGAGCTTGTGCCGCCGGACGGCCTCGATCGGCAGGCGGACGCCGGCCCCCGCCGCGAGGATCCCGCTGAACGGGCCGCAGGCCACCACGGCCGCCTCGCAGCCCACCATCCCCCGGGTCGTCTCCACCGCCCGGAGCCGGCCCCCCTCCAGGCGGAAGCCGGTGGCCCGGCACCGGGGGACGACGTCGGCGCCCGAGCCCTCCACGAGCCCGAACGTGAGGGCCTTGGGGTCGAGGAACCCGTCCCCCGCCCGGAACCGCGCCTGCACCACCTCCGGGCCGACGTAGGGGAACCGGGCCCGCACCTCGTCGCCGGACAGGAGCTCCACGTCGCTCTGCCCCCACGCGTGGAGCCGCTCCACGAGCTCCCGCTGCCGGGCCGCCCCCTCCTCGGTCGTCGTGAGCCACAGGTAGCCCTGCTGCCGGACCCCCAGGCGGTAGCGGTCCTGCCCCGTGGCCTCCTCGAAGGAGAGGAAGACCTCGACCGACCGCCGGACCAGCTCGAGCTCGTCGCGGTCCTCGAACTGCAGGCGGAACGCCCCCGCGGCCACGGGCGTCGTGAGCGTGCAGAGCGCCGGCCGGGCCTCGAGCAGGACGGGGCGGAGCCCGGCCCGGGCCGCCTCGAACGCGGTGGCCGCGCCCACCACGCCGCCCCCCACCACGACCAGCTCCGCGGTCCGGGGGGGATCGTCCAGGGTGCGCACGGCCGGGAAGCTTAGTGGACGGCCTCCCGGGCGCCCGCCCCCTCCGCGAACTGCTCCTCCTCGGTGGAGCCGGCGAGCGCGAGCGTCGATGCCTCCCCGCCCGACACCGCCCGCTGCACGAGGTCGAAGTAGCCCGCCCCCACCTCGGCCTGGTGACGGGTGGCCGTGTAGCCCGAGCGCTCCAGCTCGAACTCCCGCTCCTGGAGCCGGACGTAGGCCGGCATCCCTTCCCGCGCGTACCCCTGGGCCAGCTCGAAGAACGAGGCCGAGAGGGCGTGGAACCCGGCGAGCGTCACGAACTGGAACCGGTACCCCATCGCCGCCAGCTCCCGATGGAACCGGGCGATGGTCCCGGCGTCCAGGTGCCGGCGCCAGTTGAACGACGGCGAGCAGTTGTAGGCCAGGAGCTTCCCGGGGAACCGCTCCAGCACCGCCTCGGCGAAGCGGCGGGCCTCCTCGAGGTCCGGCGTCTGCGTCTCGCACCACAGGACGTCGGCGTAGGGGGCGTAGGCCAGGGCCCGGGCGATGGCCTGGTCCAGCCCCGCCCGGACCCGGGCGTAGCCCTCGGGGGTCCGCTCCCCGGTGAGGAACGGGGCGTCGGCCGGGTCGGCGTCGCTCGTGAGGAGCCGGGCGGCCAGGGCGTCGGTCCGGGCCACGAGGACCGTGGGGACGCCGCACACGTCGGCCGCCAGCCGGGCCGCGGCCAGGGTCCGCAGGAACGTGGCCGTGGGCACGAGCACCTTCCCCCCCAGGTGCCCGCACTTCTTCTCCGAGGCCAGCTGGTCCTCCAGGTGGACCCCGGCCGCCCCCGCCTCGATCATCGCCCGCATCACCTCGAAGGCGTTCAGGGGGCCCCCGAACCCGGCCTCCGCGTCGGCCACGATGGGGACGACCCAGTCCGTCCCGGGCCCGCCCTCGGCCCACGCGATCTGGTCGGCCCGGCGGAGCGCGTTGTTGATCCGGCGGACGAGGGCCGGGCCGCTGTTCGATGGATAGAGGCTCTGGTCGGGGTAGGTCTCGAACGCGAGGTTCGCGTCCGCCGCCACCTGCCAGCCGGAGACGTAGATGGCCCGCAGGCCGGCCCGCACGGCCTGCACCGCCTGCCCCCCGGTCAGGCAGCCCAGGGCCGCCACGAACGGCTCGTCGTGGAGCATCCGCCAGAGCCGCTCCGCGCCGCGACGGGCCAGCGTGTGCTCGATCGCCAGCGAGCCCCGGAGCCGCACGACCTCGGCCGCGTCGTAGGGGCGGCGGACGTCCCGCCACCGGGGATCCTCCCGCCACGCCCGTTCCAGGGCCCCGGCCTCGGCGCGGATGCGGTCGGAGCGGCGGTCCCGGTCCATGGGGTCGAGGGTCATCGTCGGGCCTCCCGTGGGTCGTGGGGACGGACGTCCCCGTGGGGTCGGGTGGGGACGGCGCGGACGGAGGGTCCGCCGCGCCTAGGCTCCGGCGCGGGCTACGCGGACCCTCGACGGGATGCCGAGCGTGACCGAGGGCTCGACCACGGACGCATCGTGCCGGGGGAGGCGGGGAGCTGTCAACCGCTCACCCGGGAGCCTCAGGGCAGCCGATTGTAGGCCGGGAGCGTGAGGAACTCCACGAACAGCTCCGCCGTGGCCACCTCCAGGAACAGCTCCCGGGCGGCGTCCAGGGTGTCCCCCGCCCCCTCCGCCCGGATCGCGGCCACCCGCTCCTCCACGACCGCCTCGACCAGCGCCCGGTCCACCCGCCGGCCGTCGGCCAGGCGGACCCCGTGGTGGAGCCACTGCCACACCTGCGACCGGCAGATCTCGGCGGTGGCCGCGTCCTCCATGAGGTCGTGGATGGCCGCCGCCCCCACTCCCGCCAGCCAGGACGCGAGGTACCGGATCCCGACGTCCACGTTGGTGCGGAGCCCCGCCTCGGTGATCTCGCCGCCGGGGACCCGGACGTCGAGCAGGTCGTCCTCGCCGACCGCCACGTCCTCCCTGGTCCGTTCCAGCTGGTTGGGGCGGTCCCCCAGGACCCGGTCGAAGGCCTCGGTGGCCACCGGCACGAGGTCGGGGTGGGCCACCCAGGTGCCGTCGAAGCCGTCGGCCGATTCGCGCTCCTTGTCCTCCCGCACCTTCGCCAGGGCCACCTCGTTCACGGCGG
>DATLZP010000203.1:0-3506 GCA_035573935.1 Actinomycetota bacterium | reverse complement strand
GAGGTCTGCCCGAACGCCACGGTCGCCGCCCCCAACCCCAGCCCCGCCAGGGCCGCCACCAGGGCCACTCGGCGGCGCGGGCCCCCGCCGGCCTCCGCGTGCGGGGAGGATCCCACCAGCGACACGGCCACGATGCCGAAGGCCACCCCGGCCGCGGCGATGGGCCCCGGGCGCTCCCCCGAGGCCAGGCCCATCGCCACCGGCACGACCGATCCGACGACCGCCGCGACCGGGGCGGCCACGTTCATCGGCCCCAGGGCAAGGGCCCGGTACAGCGCGACGATCCCCAGACCGCCCGCCACGCCTGCGGCGGCCCCCCAGGCCACATCGGCCGGGGCCAGGACGGATCCCACGAACGGCAGGACCGCGAGCGCCACGACGATCCCCACCCCCTGGACCGCCGCCACCACGCGCTCCGGCCGCCAGGCCGAGGAGGCCAGGCCGCCCAGGAAATCAGCCACGCCGTAGGAGACGCCGGCCAGCGCACCGAGGAGGAGGGCCACGGGCCCCGAGTGTCGCAGGTCGCGTCGGTCGCGTCCGACTAGGATGGCCGGGCCATGCGCCCCTTCGAGCCCACGCAGCGCACGCGGGTCCGTCGGCTGCCCGAGCGAGGCGTCTACGACCGGGAGGTCATCGACGCGATCCTCGACGAGGCGCTGATCTGCCACCTGGCGACCCTGGTGGACGGCTCCCCACGGGTGATCCCCACGATCCACGCCCGGGTGGGCGACACGCTCTACGTCCACGGGTCGCCGGCCAGCCGCACGCTCCGAGCGCTCCGCGATGGGGCGGAGGCCTGCGTCGCGGTGACGCTCGTGGACGGGCTGGTCCTGGCCCGATCCGGGTTCCACTCCTCGATCAACTACCGCTCGGTGATCGTCTACGGCACCGCCCGCGAGGTGCGGGACGGAGGGGAGAAGCGCCTGGCCCAGGACGCCCTGGTCGACCACGTGGTGCCGGGGCGATCCCGGGACGTCCGCCCGCCGACCGAGGCGGAGCTCCGGCAGACGGCGATCTTCGCCCTTCCCCTCGAGGAGTCCTCGGCCAAGGTCCGCACCGGGCCTCCGAAGGACGAGCAGGAGGACCACGCCCTGCCGATCTGGGCCGGGGTCCTGCCGCTCCGCACGGAGGCCGGGCCTCCCCAGGACGACCCCCATCTCCCGCAAGGCATGCGCCCCCCGCCGAACGTGCTCGGGTACCGGCGGCCCTGACCCGGGACGCGGAGCGCGTCCCTCCGTTTGACGCTCCCCGGCCGCCTCGGGTATGTATCGGACCGATATATCCGCACGCTATATCGGGGACGGGAACCGGAAGGGACGTGGCAGGATGCTCGAGCTCGCGATCCTCGGCCTGCTGAAGGAGCGATCGATGCACGGCTACCAGCTGTCGAAGCGCCTCACCGACACGCTGGGCGGCTTCTGGCGCGTCTCCTACGGGTCGCTGTACCCCACGCTCCGCAGGCTCGAGCGCGAGGGGGCGGTGGAGAAGGTCTTCGACGAGCAGCAGGTGGGCCGGCGGAGGAACGTGTACCGCATCACGGGCAAGGGGGAGGAGGTCTTCCTCCGGCTGCTCCAGGAGGCGGGGACCGAGACCTCGGAGGACAACCGGTTCCGGATCCGCCTGGCGTTCTTCAGGTACCTCGCCCCCGACACGCGGATCCGCCTGCTCGAGCGGCGGCGGGCCTACCTCGAGGACCGCCTGGCGGCGATCAAGGACACGCTCCGGGCCCGGCGGGAGCGCTACGACACCTACACCCTCTCCCTGATGGAGCACGGGCAGGTCTCGACCGAGCAGGACATCGCCTGGTTGGACGGGCTGATCCAGGCGGAACGGAACCGGACCGGCGACGGGACGGAACGACCCCGGACCCGCCGGACCCTGAGGAGGAAGGAGCGCACGGCATGAGCACGGTCAGGCTGGCCATCGTCGGCGTCGGCAACTGCGCGTCGTCCCTCGTCCAGGGGCTCGCCTTCTACCGGGATGCGCCGGACGACGAGCGGGTGCCGGGGCTCATGCACGTGCGGCTCGGTCCCTACCACGTCCGCGACGTGGAGGTGGTGGCCGCCTTCGACGTGGACGCGAAGAAGGTCGGCAGGGACGTGGCGGAGGCCATCTTCGCCGAGCCGAACAACACCGTCCGCTTCGCCGACGTCCCCCCCACCGGCGTCACGGTCCTCCGCGGTCCGACGCTCGACGGGCTGGGCCGCTACTACCGGGAGGTGGTGACGGAATCCGATGAGCCCGAGGTGGACGTGGCCGCGGCCCTCCGGGAGGCGGGGGCGGAGGTCGTGGTCTGCTACCTCCCGGTGGGGAGCGAGCGGGCCGTCCGCCGCTACGCCCGGGCGGCGATCGAGGCCGGCTGCGCCTTCGTGAACTGCCTGCCGGTGTTCATCGCCAGCGACCCGGCCTGGGCCCGGCGGTTCGCCGAGGCCGGGCTCCCCATCGTGGGCGACGACATCAAGAGCCAGGTGGGGGCCACGATCGTCCACCGGGTGCTGGCCAAGCTGTTCGAGGACCGCGGGGTCGTCCTGGAGCGGACCTCCCAGCTCAACTTCGGCGGGAACATGGACTTCCGGAACATGCTGGAGCGGGAGCGGCTGGCCTCGAAGAAGCTCTCCAAGACCCGGGCCGTCACGTCCCAGCTCTCGCGGGACATCGGGGAGGGCAACATCCACATCGGCCCCTCCGACTTCGTCCCCTGGCTCGAGGACCGCAAGTGGGCGCACATCCGGCTGGAGGGGAGGGAGTTCGGCGGCGTCCCCCTCGCCATCGAGCTGAAGCTCGAGGTGTGGGACAGCCCCAACTCCGCCGGCGTGGCCATCGATGCGATCCGCTGCGCCAAGCTGGCCATGGACCGGGGGGTGGGAGGGCCGCTCATCGGCCCCTCCGCCTACTTCATGAAGTCCCCGCCGGTGCAGTTCTCCGACGAGGCCGCCCGGGAGATGGTCGAGGAATTCATCGTGGGCAACGGCGGGGCGAAGGACGCCGACTGGACCGCGTTCTTCGACCGCCAGCGCGCGTAGGACCGGGACCGCGCCCGTCCCCCTCGGCGGCGCTCCCCCGCGGCGGAGGGCGGGGCCGGTTCCCTACGATCGGTCCATGGAGGGGTCGGTCGAGCGGGCCCGGGAGGCGCTGCGGAGCCCCGAGTTCCGCCGGTTGTTCCTGATCCGGCTGGCCAGCCAGTTCGGGGACGGCCTGTTCCAGGCCTCGCTCGTGGCCTCCGTGGTCTTCGCCCCCGAGCACCAGACCACCGCCGCCGGGTTCGCCAAGGCCACGGCCGTCGTCTCCCTCCCCTACTCGCTCATCGGGCCGTTCACCGGGGTGTTCATCGACCGGTGGCCCCGTCGGCGGATCCTGGTGGTCGCGCCGCTGCTCCGCGTCGCGGGGGCGGGGCTCGTCCTGTTCGACCCCGGCTCGGCTCCCCTCCCCTTCTACGCCGGCGCCCTCTGGGTCCTGTCGGTGAACCGCTTCTTCCTGGCCACGGCCCAGGCCGTCGTGCCCCGCCT
>DATLZP010000202.1:0-12372 GCA_035573935.1 Actinomycetota bacterium | reverse complement strand
TGCGGGAGGCCGGGCCGCCGAAGGTCTCGTTCGTGGAGCCGGCGGCCGCGCCCGGCGAGTCGCAGGCCCCGCCCGGGCCATCGCCCCAGGAGCCGCCTCCCCCGGCGCCGCCTCCCCCGCCCTCGGCCTAGGGCGCCGGCGCGGCGAGCGAGGGCTCCTCGGCGGCCGGGAGCAGGGGGGCCCGCCGGACCCTCCGGGTGGCGAGCCACCAGACGACGGACCAGGCCAGGGCCACGCCGCCCAGGGCCACGGCCGCCTCCCTCGGCCCGAAGCGGTCGGCCGCCCATCCGGCCACGAGGCTCGATGCGGCGAGGGAGAGCGTGACGAGCGCGTAGTCGAACGCGAACACGCGCCCCCGGATCCGGTCGGGGACGATCCGCTGGAGCCCGTACGTGGACAGGACCCACTGCGCCCCGCCGCCCAGGTGGGCCAGGCAGACGAAGGCCGCCGCGGCGGCGAGCGTCGGGGCCAGGCCGAACAGGACGTAGCCGGTGCCGAACGTGGCCAGGGCGGCGCAGATCGCGGTGAAGAGCCTCCGATCCCCCTCCCCGGCGATCGTCCTGCCCAGGAAGGGCCCGACCAGTGCCCCCACCCCCCGGAAGGCCATCAGCGTCCCGATCCCCACCTCCCCTGCCCGGAAGACCTCATCGCCGAAGACCGCGATCAGGACGAACACGCCCGCCGCCAGCCCGAAGCCGCCCTTCACGGTGAGCAGGGCGAGCACCCGGTGGTCCCGGCGGGCGTAGGAGACGGTCTCGGCCGTGGCCCGGAGCAGCGAGGGGTCTTCGGCCCGACCCCGGTCCAGGTTGAAGGGACGGCGGATCCCCCACAGGAAGACGGAGGAGGCGAGGAACGAGGCACCGTCCACGAGGAACGCGGCGTCGCGGCCCAGGGTGGCGGCCACGACCCCTCCGATGGCCCCGCCCACGGCGAGCATCGTCCCCCAGGCCGACCCGAGGAGCGCGTTCGCCGTGGCCAGGTCGCGGGGATCCACCAGGTTCGGGATCGCGGCGGAGGAGGCCGGATCGAACACCGCGCTGAACGAGGAGAGGGCGAAGAGCAGGACGAACGCCAGCCAGAGGTCGCCGGGCTCCCGGACCAGCAGGAACCCGCAGCAGAGGACGGCCCTGACCAGATCGGCCCCGATCATCAGCCGCCGCCGGTCGAACCGATCGGCCAGGGCACCGCCCACCGGCGACATCAGGAAGAACGGGAGCTCCTGTCCCAGGACGATCAGGGCCAGCGAGAAGGCGGACCCCCGAAGGTCGAGGACCAGGGCGAACAGGGCCACGGTGAGGAACCAGTCGCCGCCCAGGGAGACCAGGCCCCCCACGTACAGCCGCCGGAAGTCCCGGTTCCGCCGGAGCAGCGCCAGGCTCTCGCGCAGGCCGCCCCGGGGCGGGGCGGCGGGGGCCGGTTCGCGCTCGCTCACGATGGTCTGCCAGACTACAGGCGAGAGGCCGACGGCGAGGAGGCTGCCATGCTCGAACGCTTCACGTGGTTCAAGCAGTCAGCGTTCCGGTGGGACGGCGACGGCCTGACGGTCTACATCGACCCCTGGGGCGTCCGGGACGAGGACCCCCCGGCCGACGTCGTGTTCATCACCCACGCGCACTTCGACCACTTCTCGATGGAGGACCTGGAGCGGGTGCGGAAGGAGGGGACGCGGTTCGTCGCCCCCCACGACGTGGCCCGCGAGCTCTCCGGGGACGTGACGCCGGTGGGCCCGGGCGACGCGGTGGAGGTGGGCGGCGTCCGGGCCCAGGCCGTCCCGGCCTACAACGTCGTCCCGGAGCGCCTGGACAAGCACCCCAAGGCGAACCGGTGGGTCGGCTACGTGCTCGAGCTGGCCGGAGCCACCGTCTACCACGCCGGGGACACCGACCACGCCCCCGAGCTCTCGGAGGTCCGGGCCGAGGTGGCCTTCCTGCCGATCGGGGGTACGTTCACGATGGACCCGCCGGAGGCAGGGGGCCTGGCCAGGGCCATCTCGCCCCAGCTCGCGGTGCCGATGCACTACGGGTTCGTGGTCGGGGAGCCGGCCGATGTGGAGCGGTTCCGGGAGGCGGCGGACCCGGTGAAGGTGGAGGCGCTCACGCCGGTCCATCCGTTCGAACGGGGGTGAGGGCACGGGGCGGGGGAGGACCCTGAGGCTGATCGGCTGGCTCGCGCCGGTCGCGGCGTTCGTGGGCGGCGCGGTGGCCCGCGGCGCGGAGCGCGTGGGGGCGGCGGCCTGCGACCCCCTGGGCACCGCCCCGGCCAGGGTCACGGCGGAGTGCGCCGGGCTGGTGGGGAGCCTGGCGGTGCGCATGGGGATCGTCACGGCCGGGGCCGTCGTCCTGATGGCGCTGCTGTCGGTGGGTCTGCACCGCACCGCCGTGCGGCTGGCCGAGCTCCGCGGGCACCCGGCCGGACCCGCCGGGTAACATCCGGCCCCGGACGAGGAGGGAGGACGCATGGCGCTCGGGTACGACCAGCGGCTGTACATCCTGGCCTTCGACCACCGCGGCTCGTTCCTCAAGAAGTTCTTCGGCATCTCGGGGCGGGCCCCCACCGAGGAGGAGGCGGCCCGGGTCTCCGACGCCAAGGGGGTGATCTTCGAGGGCTTCCTCCGCTCCCTCGAGCAGGGCGCGGACCGGTCGTCGGCCGGGATCCTGGTGGACGAGGAGTTCGGGGCCGAGGTCGCCCGGAAGGCGCGGGCGGAGGGGATCCTGTTCGCGATGCCGGTCGAGAAGAGCGGGCAGGACGAGTTCGACTTCCAGTACGGGGAGGACTTCGGGGCCCACATCGAGGAGTTCGACCCGACGTTCGCCAAGGTCCTCGTCCGCTACAACCCGGAGGGGGACCGAGTGATGAACGCCCGGCAGGCCGCCCGCCTGGCCCGCCTGGGGGAGTGGCTGCACGGGCGGGACCGCAGGTACCTGTTCGAGCTGCTCGTCCCCCCGGAGCCCCATCAGCTCGAGGCGGTGGAGGGCGACGAGGACCGCTACGACCGGGAGGTCCGTCCGGGGCTGATGCTCCGAGCCGTGGAGGAGCTGCACGCGGCCGGCGTGGAGCCCGACGTGTGGAAGATCGAGGGCCTCGACCGTCGGGAGGACTGCGAGGCCGTGGCGGCCGCGGTCCGGGCCGGCGGCCGGGACGGCGTGGCCTGCGTGGTCCTGGGGCGGGGGGCCGACCGGGGGGCGGTGGACCACTGGCTGCGCCAGGGGGCCGGCGTCCCCGGCTACGTGGGGTTCGCCATCGGGCGCACGATCTGGTGGGACCCGCTCAAGGCCTACGTGGACGGCGAGGTGGACCGGGAGGAGGCGGCCCGGCGGATCGCCGAGAACCACCTGAGCCACATCCGGGTCTACGAGGAGGCGGCGGGCTGAGCCCGTCGGGGAAGGAGGGCGGTCGCCGTGGCCGTGGTGAAGTGGATCGACCTGGTCGGCGTCTCGGACACGTCCTGGCGCGACGCGGCGCAGCAGGCGCTGGCGGAGGCGGCCAAGACGATCCGGAACATCGAGCGGATGGACGTCCTCGAGACCACGGCCGTGGTCCGCGACAACCAGATCGCCGAGTACCACACCCACGTCCGGATCCACTTCCGGATCGAGCGCTAGCGGCGGCCGGGCCCCCCGACGGCCCGGGATAGACTGGGGCCGTGCCGGCCTCGGTCGTGATCGGGACGCAGTGGGGGGACGAGGGCAAGGGCAAGGTCGTCGACTACCTCGCGGACCGGATGGACTTCGTGGTCCGCTACCAGGGTGGGAACAACGCCGGCCACACCGTGGTGGCCGAGGGGCGGACCCTCAAGCTGCACCTCGTGCCCTCCGGGATCCTCTACGACCGGATCACCAGCGTGATCGCCGACGGGGTCGTCGTGGATCCCCGGGTCCTGCTGGAGGAGGTCGCCGAGCTGGAGCGGCTGGGGGTGGACTGCTCCCGGCTGCGGCTGTCGGGGAACTGCCACCTGATCATGCCCTACCACCTGGAGCTGGAGAAGGTCACCCAGCGCTACCTGGGCAAGCACGCCCTGGGCACGACGAAGCGGGGGATCGGGCCGGCCTACGCGGACAAGGCCGCCCGGGTGGGGCTCCGGGTGCAGGACCTGTTCGACGAGCGGATCTTCCGGGAGAAGCTGGACGT
Organism: Actinomycetota bacterium; assembly: GCA_035573935.1. Taxonomy (GTDB): domain Bacteria; phylum Actinomycetota; class UBA4738; order UBA4738; family HRBIN12; genus DATLZM01. Next base: position 8,244 of record DATLZP010000202.1, on the reverse strand, counting down.
CGTGCTGCGGGAGAAGAACCTCGTCCTCACCAAGGTCTACAACCGCCTGCCGCTGCGGGCCGAGGACATCGTCCGGGACTACCTCGGCTACGCCGAACGCCTGGCCCCGTACGTGGCCGACACATCCGCCCTCCTGCACGAGGCCCTCCGGGCCGGCCGCCACGTCCTCCTGGAGGGGGCCCAGGGCACGATGCTCGACCTGGACCACGGCACGTATCCGTTCGTCACCTCCTCCAACCCGGTGGCCGGCTACGCCCTGGCCTCGGCGGGGATCGGTCCCCGGGAGGTGGACCGGGTGATCGGCGTGACGAAGGCCTACGTGACGCGGGTGGGGGCGGGCCCGTTCCCCACGGAGGACCCCGGGCCGGACGGCGAGCGGCTGGGGGCCCGGGGCAGGGAGTTCGGGACCACGACCGGGCGGAAGCGCCGCTGCGGGTGGTTCGACGCCGTGATCGTGCGCTACGCGGCCCGCCTGAACGGGCTCACCGAGCTGTTCCTCACGAAGCTCGACGTCCTCTCCGGGTTCCGCTCGGTGAAGGTCTGCGCGGCCTACCGGTGCGAGGGCGAGCTGCACGAGGACGTGCCCGCCCACCAGTCGCTGATCCACCGGGCGGAGCCCGTGTACGAGGAGCTCGAGGGCTGGGACGAGGAGCTGGGGGGGGCCGGGGCGTTCGGCGCGCTCCCCCCTGCCGCCCGCAAGTTCGTGGAGCGGGTGGAGGAGCTGGTCGGCGTGCCGGTCCGGGTGATCTCGGTCGGCCCCACCCGTGAGCAGAGCCTCCCGGTGGGGTGAGGGGCGTGCGGGTCCTGGTCGTCGGGGGCGGGGGACGGGAGCACGCGATCGTCTGGCGGCTGGCGCAGAACCCCACCATCGAGCGGCTGTTCGCCGCCCCCGGGAACGCCGGGATCGCCCGGGAGGCCACCTGCTTCCCGGTTGGGGCCGACGACCTCAAGGCGATCGTGGAGCTCGTGGAGCGCGAGGAGATCGACCTCACCGTCGTGGGGCCCGAGGTGCCCCTCGTGGCCGGGCTGGTGGACGAGCTCGAGTCCCGGGGGTTCCGGGCCTTCGGTCCCCGGGCCGACGGGGCCCGGATCGAGGGGTCGAAGGCCTGGGCCAAGGAGCTCTGCGAGCGGCACGGGATCCCCTGCGCCCGCTCCGAGACGTTCGACGATCCGGAGGAGGCCGAACGGGCCCTGGACCGGTTCGACCCCCCCTACGTGGTGAAGGCCGACGGCCTGGCGGCGGGGAAGGGCGTCACCGTGGCCGAGGACCGGGACCGGGCCGCGGCGGCCATCCGGGGGGCGCTCGTGGAGCGGGCCTTCGGGGAGGCCGGGGCCCGGGTCGTGCTGGAGGAGCACCTCGTGGGCCGGGAGGTCTCCGCGTTCGCCATCACCGACGGGCGGGACGTGTTGCCCCTCGCCCTGGCCCAGGACTTCAAGCGGGTCCTCGACGGCGACCGGGGGCCGAACACCGGCGGCATGGGAGCGTACTCGCCGGTCCCCTTCGTGGATCCCGCCGCCGAGGCGCGGATCGCCGACGACGTCCTGGGGCGTGCGGTGCGGGCGATGGAGGCCGAGGGGATCCGCTACCGCGGCGTGCTGTACGCGGGGCTGATGCTCACGTCCGAGGGCCCGAAGGTCCTCGAGTTCAACTGCCGCCTCGGGGACCCGGAGGCCCAGGCCATCCTGCCCCGGCTGCGGTCGGACCTCGGGGAGATGCTCCTCGCCGCCTGCGAGGGGAACCTGGGGAGCCACCGGGTCCACTGGAGCCCCCAGGCCTGCGTCACCGTGGTCCTGGCCTCGGGGGGCTACCCGGGGGAGCACCGGACCGGGCTCGAGATCCGGGGGCTGCGGGAGGCCGAGGAGCTGGAGGGGGTCGTGGTGTTCCACGCCGGGACCGCCGAGCGGCGGGGTAGAGTGGTGACCGCCGGGGGCCGGGTGCTCGCCGTGAGCGGCCTGGGGCCCACGCTGGCGGAGGCCAGGGAGCGGGCCTACGAGGCGTGCGCCCGGATCTCCTTCGAGGGGATGCACCACCGGACCGACATCGCGGCCCTGGCCGCCGCGGAGGAGGTGCGAGGGGGGACGTGAGCGACGAGGCGCCGGTCGTCGGCGTGCTGGCCGCCTCCCCGGCGGAGCTCCCCCTCCTCCGGCAGGCCGGCCTGATCCTCGAGAAGTTCGGGATCGGCCACGAGATCCGGGTCATCTCCCCGGCCCGGAACCCGGACCTGATCGACGAGTACGCCCGGACCGCCTTCGAGCGGGGGCTGCGGTGCGTGATCGCCTCCACCGGCCTGTCCGGGCACCTGGCCTCGGCGGTCGCCGCCCGGACCATCCTCCCGGTCGTGGGGGTCCCCATCGCATCGCCCCCCCAGCTCACCGGGGCCGAGGCCCTCTCGATCACCGCCCAGATGCCGAGCGGCGTCCCCGTGGCCACGGTGGGCGTGGACGCCGCGGTGAACGCGGCGGTGCTGGCCGCCGAGGTCGTGGCGGTGGCCGATCCCGAGGTGCAGAAGCGCCTGTGGAAGTTCAAGGACGACCTGGCCGAGGGCCTGAAGCTCTGATGGCCGGGTCGGGCCCAGGCGCTCCCGCCGGCACGGCCGGGCCGGGGGGTCCCCGGCGATGATCCCCCGGTACGCCCGACCCCCGATGGCGGAGCTCTGGTCCGAGGGGACGAGGCTCTCCCGCTGGCTGGCGGTGGAGCTCGCCGCGGTCGACGCCTGGGCCGAGCTTGGCGTGGTCCCGCCGGAGGACGCCATGGCCATCCGGGAGCGCGCGGCGTTCAGCCCGGAGCGGGTGGCCGAGCTGGAGCGGGAGATGCGCCACGACGTCGCGGCCTTCGTCCGGTGCGTGGCGGAGGCGGTGGGCCCGGCCGGGCGATGGATCCACCACGGGCTCACCTCCTCCGACGTCGTCGACACGGCCCTGGGGACGCAGCTCCGGGACGCGACCGACCTGCTGCTCGACGGCCTGGAACGGCTGCTGGGGGCCGTGAAGCGGCTGGCCCTGGAGCACCGGGGGACCGTGATGGCCGGCCGCACGCACGGTGTCCACGCCGAGCCCACGACGTTCGGCCACAAGCTCGCCGTGTTCGCGTTCGAGCTCGACAGGGACCGGGAGCGGCTCCGTCGGGCCCGGGAGGTCGTGGCCGTGGGGAAGGTGTCGGGGGCGGTGGGCACCTACGCGCACCTGGACCCCCGGCTCGAGGAGCTCGTCTGCGCGCGGCTCGGCCTCCGTCCCGCCGAGGCCTCGACCCAGGTCCTCCAGCGGGACCGCCACGCCGAGCTCCTGGCGGCGGCGGCGATCACGGCCTCCACGCTCGACCGGCTGGCCACGGAGATCCGCCACCTGGCCCGGACGGAGGTCCGCGAGGTCCAGGAGCCGTTCGAGCGGGGCCAGGTGGGCTCCTCGGCGATGCCGCACAAGCGGAACCCGGTCCGCTCGGAGCGGATCTCCGGGCTGGCCCGCCTGGTCCGGGGCCACCTGCAGGCCGCCCTGGAGGACGTGGCGCTCTGGCACGAGCGGGACATCTCGCACTCGTCCGTGGAGCGGGTGATCCTCCCCGACGCCACCACCGCCCTGGATTTCATGCTCCACGAGGCGGCGGAGCTGGTGGAGGGGCTCGTCGTGTTCCCCGAGCGGATGCGGGGGAACCTGGATGCGGGCGGGGGGCTGGCCTCGTCCCAGGCCGTCCTCCTGGCGCTGGTCGAGGCCGGCGTGGGGCGGGAGGAGGCCTACCGGGCGGTGCAGCGGGCGGCGGCGGCGGCCTGGGACCGCGGGGCGAGCTTCCGGGAGGCGCTCGGCGCCGACCCCGTGGTCGCCGGGGCGCTCGGTCCCGAGGACCTGGCCCGCTGCTTCGACCCGGCGCGGTTCCTGCGCCACCTCGACGCGGTGTTCGACCGCCTGGAGAAGCTCCCGGTGCGACCGTGACGCCCGGGCTGCTGGGACGGGGGAAGGTGCGGGACGTCTACGACGCCGGCGGGGGCCGGCTCGTGCTGGTGGCCACCGATCGGGTCTCGGCGTTCGACGTCGTCCTCCCCACGGAGATCCCCGACAAGGGTCGGGTCCTCACCGGGCTCTCGCTGTTCTGGTTCGGGCGGACCGCCGACCTGGTCGGGAACCACCTGCTGTCGGCGGACCGCCGGGACCTCCCCCCGCCGTACCGGGAGGATCCCGGGCTGGCCGGTCGGGCCATGCTGGTCCGGGCGGCCCGGACGATCCCGCTGGAGTGCGTGGTCCGGGGCTACCTGGCCGGCTCGGGCTGGGCGCAGTACCGGGAGGCCGGCGCGGTGTGCGGGGTCCGGCTGCCGCCCGGGCTCCGGGAGGCCGACCGCCTCCCGGAGCCGATCTTCACCCCGACCACGAAGGCCGTCCGGGGCCACGACGCCCCCCTCACGTTCGCGGAGGCGGGCGAGCTCGTGGGCCGGGGGCTCGCCGAGCGGCTCCGCGAGCTCTCGATCGCCCTCTACGAGCGGGGGGCCGCCCTGGCCGAGGAGCGGGGGATCCTCGTGGCCGACACGAAGTTCGAGTTCGGGTTCGCCGAGGGAGAGCTGATCCTGATCGACGAGGCCCTGACGCCGGACTCCTCCCGCTTCTGGCCGGCCGACGGCTACCGGCCCGGCCGCCCCCAACCCTCGTTCGACAAGCAGTTCCTCCGGGACTGGCTCGACGCGAGCGGCTGGGACCGGGAGCCCCCCGCCCCCCCGCTGCCGGACGAGGTCGTGGCCGAGACCGCCCTCCGCTATCGGGAGGCGTACGAGCGCCTGACCGGCGAGCCGTTCGCCCGCTACCGGCAGCGGATGGGGGTGTGGCCCGAGGCCGGGTGGGACGAACGCCTGGAGCTGGAGCGGCTGCGTCGGGGGGAGCGGTGAGGTTCCGGTTCGAGGTCGTGGTGTCGCTCAAGCCGGGGCTGCTCGACCCCCAGGGCAAGGCGGTGGAGGGGGCCCTGCCGGCCCTGGGCTGGACGAACGTCTCCGGCGTGCGGGTGGGCAAGCACGTGGAGCTCACGGTCGAGGCGCCGGACGAGGCCCGGGCCCGGGCCCAGGTCGAGGAGATGGCCCGGCGCCTCCTCTCCAACCCCGTGATCGAGGAGTTCCGGGTGCTGGCCGGGGAGGCGGTGTAGGTGGCGGGACGCTCGCCGCGGGTCGGCGTCGTCACGTTCCCCGGCTCGCTCGACGACCGGGACGCGCTCCGGGCGGTGCGGTTCCTGGGCGGGGAGGGGGTCCCGCTCTGGCACGCCGACCCCGACCTCGGCGGCGTGGACGCCGTGATCCTCCCCGGGGGCTTCTCCTACGGCGACTACCTGCGGACCGGCGCCATCGCCCGCTTCGCGCCGGTGATGGAGGAGGTCCGCCGGTTCGCCGAGCGGGGCGGCCCGGTCCTCGGGATCTGCAACGGCTTCCAGATCCTCTGCGAGGCCGGGCTCCTGCCGGGGGCGCTCGCCCGGAACGTCTCGCTCCGCTTCGTCTGCCGGTGGGTCCACGTGCGGGTGGAGACCGCGGCCTCGGCCATCACCGGCGAGCTCGTGCCCGGGGAGGTGCTCGAGGTGCCGGTGAAGCACGGGGAGGGCCGGTACGTGGCGGCCCCGGGCGACCTGGAGCGGATCGAGGCCGAGGGCCTCGTCGTCCTGCGGTACTGCGGCCCCGGGGGGGAGCTCGACGACCGGTTCGACCCGAACGGGAGCGCCGGGCACGTGGCCGCGGTCCGGAACGAGGCCGGCAACGTCGTGGGCCTGATGCCCCACCCGGAGCACGCGGTGGATCCGGACCTCGGCCCGACCGGGGGCCAGCCCCTCCTGGCCTCGCTCCTGGGCCGGGCCCTGGCGAGGGTGTGATGGCCACGCGCACGCGGGAGCCGCTGCACCGGGCCCTGGGGCTCACCGACGACGAGCTGGAGGCGATCCGGGGGGCGTTGGGCCGCGACCCGAACCCCACGGAGCTCGCGATGTACGCGGCGATGTGGTCGGAGCACTGCTCGTACAAGTCGAGCAAGCTGCACCTCCGGACGCTCCCCACGGAGGGGGAGGCCGTGCTGGTGGGGCCGGGGCGGGACGCCGGGGCGGTGGACGTGGGCGACGGCCTGGCCGTCGTGTTCAAGATGGAGTCCCACTCCCACCCCTCGGCCATCGAGCCCTCCCAGGGCGCGGCCACGGGCGTGGGCGGCATCGTCCGCGACGTCCTGGCCATGGGGGCCCGCCCGGTCGCCCTCCTCGACCCCCTGCGGTTCGGGCCCCTCACCGAGGAGCGGAACCGGTGGCTGTTCGCCGGGGTCGTGGCCGGGATCGGGGGCTACGGGAACTGCATCGGGGTGCCGACCGTGGGCGGGGAGGTGGCGTTCGCCGCTCCCCACTCCGCCAACCCCACGGTGAACGTGATGTGCGTGGGGCTCGCCCCCGCCGAGCGGCTCCTCCTCGGCCACCGGGCGGAGCCCGGGGCGCTGCTCCTCCTGATCGGGGCGGCCACGGGGCGGGACGGCATCGGGGGCGTGTCGGTGCTCGCCTCCCGGACCCTGGAGGAGGGGGCGGAGGAGAGCCGCCCCAGCGTCCAGATCGGCGACCCGTTCGCCGAGAAGCTCCTCATCGAGGCCTGCCTGGAGCTCGCCGACCGGGGGCTCCTGGAGGGCCTCCAGGACCTGGGGGGGGCCGGGCTCACCTGCGCCGCGTCGGAGTCCGCCTCCCGGCTGGGCCTGGGGGTGGAGCTGGAGCTCGACGCGGTCCCCCTCCGGGAGGAGGGGATGGAGCCGTTCGAGATCCTGACCTCGGAGTCGCAGGAGCGGATGCTCGCGCTCGTCCGCCCGGAGCGCCTGGGGGAGGTCCGGGCGGTCTGCGAGCGGTGGGGGCTGGCCTCGGCCGTCGTGGGGCGCCTCGTCGAGGGGGGCGCGATGCGGGTGTGGAGGGCCGGCGCGGTGGTGGCGGAGGTGCCGGCCCGCTCGCTCGCGGACGAGGGGCCGGCCTACGATCGGCCGGCCGGCCCGCCGGAGGGGCGGGCCGAGGTCCTGGCCGACGACCCGACGTTCGTGGCGTTCGACGGAGATCCCGGGGAGGCGTTCCTGGCCGTGCTGGGGTCCCCGAACGTGGCCTCGAAGCGCTGGGTCTACGAGCAGTACGACCAGCTGGTGCAGGGCCGGACGCTGCAGGGTCCCGGGGCCGACGCCGCCGCCATCCGGATCGAGGGGACGCTCCGGGCCATCGTCTGCACCACGGACGGGAAGGGCCGGTTCGCCTGGCTGGACCCGTACCTGGGGGCGGCGCACAGCGTGGCCGAGGCGGCCCGGAACGTGGCCTGCGCCGGGGCCCGGCCCCTGGCCGTCACGAACTGCCTGAACTTCGGGAGCCCCGAGGAGCCGGCCGTGATGTGGGCGTTCCGGGAGGCGGTGCGGGGGATGGGCGACGCCTGCCGGGCCCTGGGCACGCCGGTCACCGGGGGGAACGTGAGCTTCTACAACGCCTCGGGGGGCCGGGCCATCTGGCCCACGCCGGTCGTGGGGATGGTCGGGCTCCTCCCCGACCACCGCCTGCTCGTGCGGCCGGGGTTCCGGGAGCCGGGGCACCTCGTGGTGCTGCTGGGGGAGACGCTCCCGGAGCTCGGCGGCTCGGAGTTCGCCGAGGTCGTGCTGGGGAAGGTCTCGGGGCGTCCCCCGGCCCTGGACCTGGAGCGGGAGCGGGCGCTCGTCGAGCTCCTGGTGGAGGCGGCCCGGGCGGACCTGTTGGGGTCGGCCCACGACTGCTCCGACGGGGGGCTGGCCGTGGCCCTGGCCGAGTCGGCGTTCGCCGGGGGGATGGGGTTCGCGGTCTCGCTCCCCTGGGACCTCCCGGCCCACGTGGCGCTGTTCGCCGAGTCCGCCTCCCGGGCCGTGGTCAGCGTGGCCCCCGAGCGGGCGGAGGAGCTCGAGGCCCTCGCCGCCCGGCTCGGCGTCCCGTGGGCCGTGCTCGGCGAGACCGGGGGTCCGCTGCTCGCGGTGGACGGGGTGTTCGAGCTGGACCTGGAGGCGGCGCGGGACGTCTGGGAGGGGGCCATCCCCGGCCTCGTGGGGGGCTGACGCCGCTCCCGGGGAGGCCCGCCCGGCCCCCGGGGTTCACGGACCGGGCCGTCCCCGCGTTGTTCGTAGGAGGTGGGACCGGTCGGGGGACGAGGAAGGGCGGACCTGCCGCCGTTCGAGGCGTTCCTGGAACGCCACCGGCGGACCGTGTACCGGTTCCTGCTGGCGGCCGTGGGCCCGGCGGAGGTGGACGACGTGTTCCAGGAGACGTTC
>DATLZP010000201.1:0-4075 GCA_035573935.1 Actinomycetota bacterium | reverse complement strand
GTTCCGGGTCACCCGCCTGGGCGAGCTGCAGATCCCCCGCCACTGCGGGGAGCCGATGCTGGTCGTGCGCCGCCCCCGGGGCTCGCCGGGGCCGTGATCGGGCCGCCGGCGGGTTCTCCACAGCTGTGGAAGGCCCTGTGGAGAGACGACATGCGTGTGATTCCCCAGCTCAGCGCCACTGGGTGGCGCCCAGGAACCCGACGGCGATGAACCCCAGGCCGAGCCAGAGATAGCCGTTGCTGGGGCTGGTCCCGGGCATCAGGCCCATGTAGTTCAGGACCACGACGGCCACCCCCACCCCGAGCACGGCCAGGACGGCCCAGCCCCACCACCGGGGGCTCGGCCGGGGGGCGCGCTTGCGGGGAGGCTCGACCTGGTAGCGCCTCCTGGACGTCCGCCGCTTCGATCTGGGCCGGGGCACGCGTCCGATGGTAGCGGGCGATGGCTCCCCCGGCCGCGTTGAAGGCCCGTCACCGCGGGTGGGATGATGCGGCGGCCGTGAGCGATCATCGCCCCTGGTACCGGCACTACCCGGAGGGCGTCCCCCGGACCCTCGAGCCCTACCCGGAGGTCTCCGCCTTCTCCATGCTGGCGGGAGCCGCGGCCCGCCACCCGGACCGTCCGGCGATCGCCTGGTTCGGTCGTCACATCTCGTACCGGGACCTGCTGCGGGAGGTCGAGCGCTGCTCCGCCGGGTTGGCCAGGCTCGGGGTCCGCAAGGGGGACCGGGTGGGCCTGCTCCTCCCGAACTGCCCCCAGTACGTGATCGCCTACTACGCGACGCTCCGGTTGGGCGCCGTGGTCGTCGGCAACAACCCCCTCTACACGCAGCGGGAGCTCACCCACCAGCTCGAGGACGCCGGGTGCTCGGTCCTGATCGCCCTCGACCGCTTCTACCCGACCGTCGAGGCGGTGCGGCGGGAGGTGGGTGACCCCGAGGTCGTGTACACGAAGCTCACGGACCACATGCCGTTCCCCCTGAACCTCCTGGCCCCGATCAAGCTGCGGAGGGAGGCGAAGCACGAGGGAGCACCGTGGCCGCCGGTGCCGAAGGGCGCGCCGGTCCGCTGGTGGAGGCGGCTGCTGGAGGAAGCGGGAGCCCCGCCACCCCCGGCCGTCGTCGAGCCCCGGACCGACCCCGCCGGCTTCATCTACACGGGAGGAACAACCGGGCTGGCGAAGGCCGCCATCCTCTCCCACTTCAACCTCGTGGCCAACGCGATGCAGTCGGCGGCCTGGTTCCCCGACCTGGGCGACGGCACCGACGCGATGATGTGCGTGCTGCCCTTCTTCCACTCCTACGGGATGACGGTGTGCATGAACGTCTCGGTGTACCGGGCGGCGAAGATGATCCTCGTTCCCCGCTTCGAGCTCCACATGGTCCTGAAGCAGATCCAGAAGGAGAAGCCCACGCTCTTCCCCGGCGTGCCGCGCCTGTACATCGCGCTGAACGAGGCCCCCGAGACCCGGAGGTTCGACCTCCGATCGATCAAGGCCTGCCTGTCGGGCGCCGCGCCGCTCCCCGCGGCGGTCGCCGAGCGCTTCCGGGAGATCACCGGGGGCGCTCGGCTGGTGGAGGGCTACGGGCTCACGGAATGCTCCCCCGTGACCCACGCGAACCCCATCTACGGGCGGGCCAAGGAGGGATCGATCGGGATGCCGATCCCCGACACCGACTGCAAGATCGTGTCGCTCGACGATCCGGATCGCGAGGTGCCGGTGGGGCAGGAGGGCGAGCTCTGCATCCGGGGGCCGCAGGTGATGCTGGGGTACTGGAAGCGCCCGGAGGAGACCGCGCTCGCCATCCGGAACGGCTGGTTCCACACCGGCGACGTCGCCCGGATGGACGAGGATGGCTACTTCTCGATCGTCGACCGGATCAAGGAGATGATCATCGTGTCGGGCTTCAACGTGTACCCGACCGAGGTGGAGCAGGTCCTCTATCGCCACCCCAAGGTGCACAAGGTGTCGGTGGTGGGGGTGCCCGACGCCACCACCGGGGAGGCGGTGAAGGCGTTCGTCGTCCTGAAGCCGGGGGAGACGGCGACGGCGGAGGAGATCGTGGCCTGGTGCCGCGACCCCTCCCAGGGCCTCACCGGCTACCGCGTCCCCAGGCACGTCGAGTTCCGAGACTCCCTGCCCGAGACGCTGATCGGGAAGGTGCTGCGGCGCGTGCTCCTGGAGGAGGAGCGACAGCGCGCCGGCGCCGCCCCGTGACCGTCCGGTTCGCGCTCGGTGCCGGGGCCCTCGTCCGCCCCTTCGAGCCGGAGGACGCCGAGGAGCTGTTCGCGGTGGTGGACGGGGAGCGGGCCCGCCTGGAGGCCTGGCTGGGGTGGGTGGGCCTGGTCCGAGACGCGGAGGACGAGCGGGCCTGGATCGAGGGGACCCGTGATCCCCTGGAGCGGCTGGGGATCTTCGTGGACGGCCGGGTGGGCGGGGGGATCGGGATGCACCGGGATCCCTTCGGCGTGTGGGGCGAGATCGGCTACTGGGTGGCCTCGGCCTTCGAGGGCCGGGGCCTGGTGACCGCCGCCACCCGGGCCCTGATCGACCACGCGTTCCGGGAGCTCGGGCTGCACCGGATCGAGATCCAGGCGGCGCCGGGGAACGCCCGCAGCCGGGCCATCCCGGAGCGCCTGGGCTTCCGACGGGAGGGCGTGCGGCGGGAGGCCGGCCGGAGCCCCGGGGGCTACGTGGACCTCGTGGTGTACGGCCTGCTGGAGGACGAGTGGCCCGGCGGGGGCGGGTACCTCTGAGCCGGCTCCGGGCGGTCTGCTTCGACCTGTTCGGCACCCTGGTCGAGGAGTTCCGGCACGACGCCTGGGACCGCTGGTACCGGGAGACGGCGGCCGCGCTGGGCGTGGACGAGGCCGCGTTCCGGGAGGGCTGGCGGGCCACCTCGATCGACCGGCAGACGGGCCGCCTCGGCGACATCGAGGGGAACCTCCGCGTGATCTGCGACCGGGCCGAGGTCCGGCCATCGGCCGAGTCGCTCCGCCGGGCCCTGGGGATCCGCCGCCGGTTCTACGAGGACGCCTGGCGGACGGTCCCGGGGGCGGCGGAGACCCTCCGGGGGGTCCGGGACCGGGGGCTGCGCAGCGCCGTGGTGAGCATGTGCGCGCCGGACACCCCGCCGCTGTTCCGGGCCTCCGAGCTCGCGGCCCTCGTGGACGTGGAGGTGTTCTCCTGCCAGGTCGGGCTGCGCAAGCCCGACCTGGCGATCTACCGGCTGGCCTGTGAGCGACTGGGGGTGCCGCCGCGTCACTGCCTCTACGCGGGGGACGGGAGCTACGGCGAGCTCAGCGGGGCCCGGGCCGTCGGGATGCGGGCCGTGCTCGTCCGCGATCCCGCCGAGCCGGCCGGGCGCTACCACCGGCCGGAGGAGGAGGCCTGGGACGGGCCCTCCGTGGGCTCCCTCCCCGAGGTCCTGGGGCTGCTGGACGCGGGCTGAGGAGGGTCGAGGGCCGTGGCCAGGGTCGCCACCTCCCCCACGACGAGCGTGGCCGGCGGGCCGATCCCCGCCGCCCGGGCCAGCCCAGGGAGCGTGCCGAGCGTCCCCACGACCCGTCGTTCCCGGGCCGTCGTGGCCTCCTGGACCACGGCCGCGGGCTGCCCGGCGGGCCGGCCCGCGCCGACCAGCGCCCGGCAGACCTCCCCCAGCCGCCCCGCGGCCATCAGGACCACGAGGGTGTCGGGGCCCCGGGCCAGGGCCTCCCAGTCCGGCTCGGTCCCGTCCGCGGTGCTCGCGGTGATCACGGCGAAGCTCTGGGCCACGCCGCGGTGGGTGAGGGGGATCCCGGCCGCCGCCGGCGCCGCGATCGCCGCGCTCACCCCGGGGACGACCTCGCAGGGGACCCCGGCCCGGGCGCATGCCAGGGCCTCCTCCCCGCCCCGGCCGAACACGAACGGGTCCCCGCCCTTCAGCCGGACCACCGTGCGGCCCCGCCGGGCGTGGGAGACGAGGAGGGCGGAGATGGCCTCCTGGGACGGGTGGGGCCGCCCCGGGGCCTTGCCCACGTCGATCCGGAGGGCGCGAGCCGGGGCCAGCTCCAAGAGGGACGGCGGGACGAGCCGG